>JBBQFE010000365.1:0-3894 GCA_038321605.1 Mycobacteriales bacterium
TTCCTCCAAACCGACCCCGTGGTGGGTGGTAGCGCGAACGCGTATGACTACGCCGATCAGGACCCGATCAACGAGTTCGACCTTGGCGGTGACTGCCCGGTCTGCGTGTTCGAGATCGGTGATCTTGCCTTCGTAGGCGGAGCCTCCTTGCTCGCCTATGCCGGTCTTTCCTCGTACCACCCGCATGTCTACGTGCCGCACTTCAGCAACCCCTTCGGCGGCAGCGGCGCCGAAGACATGTTCAACCGCATGAAGACCCGGGTGTACGGCGCCTACCTGGCCGACCAGACGAGCCGTGCCGAGGTCCGCAGACACGCAGATAACGTGATGTACGCCCACAAGAAGCGCGTGCCTGCAAAGAACTCCGACAGGACAGGGCACAAGGGTAAGAAGAACTCTGACAAGCACTCGGGAGCCCAGGGTCACGCCGGCGGGCAGCGCATCCCCCCAAATCCCAACACTCGAAACGGGAGGCAGTTCGGCCGTGACTGAGCACCTGGACAAGGACATCGTCAGCCACTGCGAAATCTTGGAGGGTCTGTCATTCGAAGGGTTACCCCGCGGCTGGAGGCCGATCGCGGCGACGCTGCTGATCAAGTGCCTTGATGAGGACGGCGACCCGGTGTGGTCGTTCCGAACATCTGAAGAGCATGTTTCCGATGAGGAGTTGCTGGGTGTTTTGAACCTTCGCCTATTTCAACTTAGATCTCGCCTGTTGGAGGAATACGACTGACGCGACCTTCTGCGCGATTTCGTTGCCGACTTCACGCCAAGCGGCCGGACCAGGACGGTCTCATCTGGCGCCTGGCGGCTGCGAGTCTCGCTGGAACGGGTCAGCGGCGGCCTGATCGAGGACGTCCGTGGACGGTCCTCGACTCTTGCCCAGGGATGAAACGTCTCGGAGCAAGATGTGGCGTTCGGTCACCGAACCGACCGCTGGCGCGGCCGGCTCGGTGCCGGACACCGCGCGACCCGGCGGGGTCGCGAAGGTCGAGGACCCCGACGTCGCTGACGTCGTGAGGTTCGTCCCCAGGTCCGAGCCGACGTCCATCTTGGCGTTGAGGCGGTGCCCGCGCAGGGTCTGCCCGGGCAGCGTCGAAGAGGTCCCCGGACAGATCAGCAAGGTCCACACTAATGCACCAGGGATGCCGGCCACGTCGCGTTCGTCGTCGTGCTCGTCACGGTCAACAGCAACCCGACCAACGTTCACACAGGTGTATCTCCGATACGGACGGGTGGTTGCGCTCGCTGCTGGCGTCCTCCGCGGTTCGAAGTAGGGAACGGGCAAGGGTCGTCAGGTGATGGGCAAGGGTCGTGCTTGTCACAGCCGGCCGCGGCCAGCTCGGCGTGGGGGTTGCCAGGGGGCTTGCCAACGGGTCTGCCAGCCGCCTCGGCCGGGCGTTGGCAACCTGGTTGTCAACGCGCCCGGTGGGGTCGTACACCGACGGCGGACCTTGGCCGGTCGGGAAGTCGCCACGGAGGGCGCTCTGCTTGCTTAGGAGGTCCGGGACGTCCCGGGTGTTCGGCGGGATCCGGGACGTGATGTGGGACGTCCCGGGAGTAGAGGACCGCGGTCCGCACCTGGGCTGTTGCCGGGGGCGAGGACGGCCGCGCAGCGGCCGCCCGCAGCGCCTGGCTCTTGATAGTCGTAAAGGAAGTCCTCACACACGCCGTGGTTGCGACGGTCGGGCGGGCGGCGGTGGGTGCTGGTCAGGGGGTGTTGCTGGCGAGCAGCCGCAGGCGGCGTTTGGCGACCAGGCCGTCGATGACGTTGCGCAGCGCGGACAGGTCGGTGTCGTCGAGTTCGGCGACGGCGGCCAGGCGGTCCCCGAGGGCGTTGTCGGCGGCGTGCAGTGCCCGGCGGGGGATGTCGTCGAAGGTGAGGTAGTCCAGGCTGACGTTGAAGGCTTCGGCGAGGCGCATCGCGGCGTCCAGGCTGGGGGTGATGCGGCCGTTCTCATAGCGGCTGACCTGGCGGGCGTCGGCGCCGGCCTTGTCGGCCAGGTCCCCTTGGGACCAGCCGTGTTCCTTGCGCAGCGTCTTGATGCGCTCTCCGATGGGCACCAGGTGGCCTCCGTCGTCGTGGTTCCACGCTGATTCTGCGCCCTTCAGCACGATCACGTCTGCCACCGGTGTCCTCCTCGCCCTACCCTGAATGCTTCAAGTGGCATAGTCTAATGCCACCTGCAGCATTTCAAGATTTCTTGTCGGGAGTGGCATGAACGACCGTGGCGAGGGGTTCGATCCCGGTCTGGACGATGCCGGGCTGTTGGAGGCGGTGGTCGGGCACTACCGCGCCGCCTTGGCTGAGGCGCTCACCGTGACCGGCTGGCTGGCCGAGCACGGCATCACGCACGGCGAGGTCGTCGAGACCTTCGGGCTGGGCTGGTCGGACCGGACGCTGGGCCTGTCGATGCCGATCGGGGCGCGGGTCGCGGGTCGGGAGCTGCGCGGCCGGTTGCAGACCTTGGGGGTGCTGCGCGAGACCGGGCATGAGCAGTTCCGTGGCTGCCTGGTCGTGCCGGTCCGTGATGAGTTGGGCCGGGTGGTGCAGTGCTACGGCCAGCGGGTCCAGCGCCCGCAGCGCCGCCGGGATGGCGAGACGCCCGGCGAGATGCTCTGGCTGCAGGGCCCCACTTCGACGCCGAGCACCGGGATCTGGCATCGGCAGGCACTGGCCGAGCCGGAGGTGATCGTGGCCGACTCGATCCTGGACGGGTTGGTGTGGTGGTCGGCTGGCTACCGCAACGTCCTCGCGCCCGGCGGCCCCGGCGGCCTGCCTGCTGAGCTGCCCGACCTGCTGATCGAAGCGGGGGTGACGCGGGTGCTGCTGGCACAGGCCCGCACCCCGGCAGGTGAGGCCACCGCCGGTGTCCTGTCGGCCGCGCTGGCAGCACAGGGCCTGGCCTGCTTCCGAGTCGTCTTCCCGCACGGCTGCGACGTCAGCTTCGTCGCGGTCGACGGCAACGACCCGACTGCGGTGCTGGGTGGGCGGCTGCGGGCGGCCCAGTGGCTCGGAGACGGGCCCGCGCCGTCCCGGCAGCAGACCGTGACCGGCGACGGACCCACGACCCCACCCCCGTCCCGCGCGGGGCACGGGCCGCGACCCCTACCGGCCGCCCCCGGCCCGCGCTTGGACCGTCCGGCCGAGCCGGTGGTGGACTCGGCGTCATCAACGAACACGTTGACGAGCACGCCGACCGCCAGTGCCTCGCCGATCCCGTCGGTTGGTCCGGCCCCGGCAGGGCGGGACGTCGAGGTTGAGGGCGGGGAGCTGCGGGTGGTGATTAGGCCGCTGCTCTGGCGGGTGCGGGGTCTGGACCGGGTCACTGGGTCGGGCAGCCTGCGCGTGAACGTCAGTGTCCGACACGTCCCCGTCGATGGAGCCGATGACGGGCGGTTCCATCTCGACGTGGTGGACCTGTTCTCCGCCCGCGCCCGGCAGTTGTTCCTCAAGGCGGCCGTGATGGAGCTGGGCACCGATACCGAGCGGCTCCGCCGGGACTTGGGCCGGGTGCTGCTGGCCTGTGAGGACCGCGTCCTTGATCTGCAGGCGCAGGCCCAAACGCCGACCCCGGCCACCCCAGCGATGACCCCGGTCGAGGAGCAGGACGCCCTCGCGCTGCTGCGCGACCCGGAACTGCTGGAGCGGATCGGCACGGACGTCGCCGCCCTCGGCGTGGTCGGTGAGGTCGACAACGCGCTGATCGCTTACCTGGCAGCCACTTCGCGGCTGCTGGACACGCCGTTGGCGGTGGTCGTGCAATCCGGCAGCGCCGCCGGCAAGAGCACCCTGACCGACGCCGTCCTGTCGCTGATGCCGGACGAGCAGCGCCACGCGGTGTCGGCGATGACCGGGCAGAGCCTGTTCTACCTGGGCGAGACCGAGCTGGC
>JBBQFE010000366.1:0-3888 GCA_038321605.1 Mycobacteriales bacterium
CCGATCGCACGGTCGAAGCCCGCATCCAACCTTCCAGCGTGGAGCGCTCAGCGCCTGAGATCACCAACGGTGCAACGCGAATCGGCATACACCAGTGTCTCAAAAACAACTGTAAAGTCATTTCTGACACGCAACACTAGCTGAGTGCGACGACCGCGAGCAACGCCGCGCCGCCCGTCGGATCGCCGAAGCCGGCTTCCCACGACCCAAGACTCTCGCGGACTTCGACTTCACCGCCAACACCGCGATCAACCCCGCGACCATCAACACCCTGGCTGGCTGCGGCTGGGTCAGCAAAGGCCAGTCACTGTGCTTGATCGGCGACAGCGGAACTGGTTAACACTGCGCATGCCTTTCATCAGGGTTGATCGAACAGTCCAACTTGTTCGCTACTTACGTTGATACGTAGGCCTTTTCGTCGTCCTTGGTTGACGTGGACGGCTTAGAGTTCTCCGCGTTGGACCTTGTGCAACACGGTCTGGCGGGCGATGCCGAGAGCCTTCGCGGCGTCCGCGAGGCCGACCCAGCCCTCGGGCACAGCCGGGGCGAGCCGGTCCCGGACGGTTTGGTCGATCCGGATCCGCCAGGGGGCGCCGGCGGTGAGTTGCTCGCCGGTGAGGAACCCGTCCGTCAGCCACCGGTAGATCGTGACCTTCCCAACGCCGAGCAAGTTCTGGGCTTGGGCGACGGTGACCACGACAGCATCGTCGCCGTCGGCTGTGACAGTTTCCGGTGCAGGCTCGAACGCTGGGATGCCGCGGGCGACCCGCAGGCTCTTCACTCGGGTCTTGGTGAACGACAGACCCGTGCCGGTCCGCCTCTTCTGGCGGGCCAGGATCATCGCGATGGTGGTGTCGTCGTAGTCGAGGGCGAGCCGCGTGATGAGGTCCACGGTGTCCTCGTCGGTGGTCTGGAAGTGCCCACCGGCTTTGGTCATGACCATCGTCAGTTCGGTGCTCGCACCGCCTTGCCAGAGCAGCGTCAGGTCCGCGGTGCGGGCTTGTGTGTCGACGGTGACGACGACCTCGGACAGCACCGCGCGGAGCAGTTGCTTGCGTTCCCGGAACGAGGTGGTGGGGGCTTCGAAGACGGCCCGGACGTCCGCGCCTGCCTGGTTGATCCAGGCGAGTTCGGCGTCGCTGAGCTTGACCGGCCGGCGGGCTTGCTGGGCGAGCAGGTCCCGTTCGGCTTGGCGCTGCAACGCCAGCTTGGCTTCCAGTGCGCGTTCCAGGGTCCGAGCCACCAGTCGGTTCTCCGGTTCGACAGCGTCGTACTGCCGGCGGGCCCGGTCGGCCTCGAACCGTGCCCGTTCGACCGTCAGGCTGAACACCCGCAGGCTGTTGGCGTGGCTCTGCTCGGCCTCGCCGAGGGCTTGCGCGGTCGCGGCCAGGGCGGCCGGGGCCAGCACCTTGAACATCTCGTCCAGGACGTGCTTCTCCAGCCGTCGACCCCCCAGGCTCTGGCAGCCCTTGTCACCGGCATAGAGCTGTTTGGCGCGGGCGCAGACATAGCGCGGGCAGTTGCCCTTGGTGCCGGAGTAGCCGGTCATCATCATCCGGCCGCACTTCCCGCACCGGATCCGGCCTTGCAGCAACGCCGTTCCTTCCCGGACGGCGCCGCCGCCGCCGGAGCCGCGCGGGGGCCGCCAGTTCTCCCGGAGCAAGGCTGTGTTGGCCTCGTAGGTCTCCCAGCTGATGAACCCGGGGTGGTGGTCGGGGATCAGCACTTCCCACTGGTCGCGGGGCACCGCGACGGTCCGCACGATCATCCTGCCGTTGGCGTCGAGACGCTTTTCGGTGCGGGTCCGGCCGAACACGAACGCCCCGGCATAGGTCGGGTTGGTCAGGAAGTCGTGCACCGCTGGGTAGGTCGCGGGGGCCCAGTGCACCCGGCCGGTCCGGGACGGCCGGCGCGGCAGAAGCAGCCCATCCTCACGCAGCGTCAGCAGCACTTGGCGGGCCGAGCCGAGCTCAGCGAACCGGCGGAACACCACCGCGATCGCTTCCACGACCGCCTCATCAGCGGTCATCACGATCTTGTCGTCACCGTCGTGCCCGAACCCGACCGGCAAGCCCTGGCGGAGCTCCCCGCGGGCGGCCTTGTGTCGCAGCCCGGCGGTCAGCCGGGACCGGATCAGGTGCAGCTCGGCCTCGCTCATCGTGCCTTTGAGGCCGAGCACCAGGCGGTCGTTGAAGTCGCCGGGGTGGTAGACCCCGTCGGAGTCCGCGACCAGAGTGTTCGTCATCGCGCACAGGTCCAGCAGCTGATACCAGTCGGCGTTGTTACGGGCCAGCCGGCTGACCTCGATACCGAAGATGATCCCGACATGACCCAGGCCGACGTCGGCGACCAGTTCCTTAAAGCCCTCCCGGGCGGTGGTCTCAGACCCGGAGCGGCCCAGGTCCGCGTCGATCACCTTGACCTGATGGGCATCCCAACCCAACGCGACCGCACGTTCGCGGAGCTCGTACTGCCGGGCCAGACTCTCGGTGTGTTCCCGGACCTGGGTGAGGGTGGACTGCCGGACATACACGTACGCGTCGCGGCCGAGGTGGACCGCAAGGATCTTCGGGGAGACCAAAACGGCGTGCTCAGTCATCAGTGGCCTCCTCAGCCAGACCAGTCGGTTCCAGGAGCACGGCGCGGGCAATGAGTCGGGCGAGCAACGACAAGACCTGGGTGCGGGCGAGCTCTGGCAGGTCCCACCACCGCTCGATTGGGTCGGCCAGATCGGGGCTGGGCAGAGCGAGTTGGACGGGTGCTGCGACTACTGTCAGGGCACGCAAGTAGGTTCACCTTCCGGAATCGTTGGCGCGACAAAGGACGCGGTGAACCTACTTGCGTTCCACCCGAAATTCCGTCGTCACAAGGCGATCCGCCCGGTCCAGCCGGCGACCGCGTCCGGCCGTCTGCTGCCGCGGCAGGTCCTCGGCCACTCCACTGAGCCGGCGCCGATAGGCGGCCTGACGGCACGACGCGGAGCAGAACCGCTGAACGCTGCCGACCACCGGATTGCTGAAGACCCCCTCCACGGTGGTGACGACCACCCGGCCGCAGCACTCGCAACTCAAGCCGCTGCGGGCGAGCCCGGCGGGGCCATCAGGCAAAGCGTCACGCATTTCGACCAGCCGCCTTCGACCCGGCCCGCCTCGGTCGCGATCCGCGGTCAGGCTGCAGCTGCAACACCATCCGACGCAACGACAACAGCCCCTCGACATCCAGGACCGTGCCCGCCGTTGCCTCCGGCCTGGCACCGAGCACGTCTGTGGCCTCCGCGCGGATCGTGCCAGGGCTCCCGTCCGGCAGCACCACCACCAGATGCAGGACGCCGTCAAGACGGCGAAAATCCGAGGCTGCCAACAACTCCCCGAACAACGGGTGCGTCGCGGCGGTCACCCTCACCTGGCACGGCAACACCGTTCGAAGATGTTGCAGTCTGTGGCCATCACTCCTGGGACCGGCAAGAGCCACCTACTCATCGGCCTCGGGACCGCCGCAGCCCAAGCCGGCCACCGAGTCCGCTACGTCCTGGCCGCCAAACTTGTCAACGAACTCATCGAAGCCGCCGACGAACGCCAGCTGTCCCGCACCATCGCCCGCTACGGACGGGTCGAGCTCCTGTGCCTTGACGAGCTGGGCTACATGGAACTCGACAAGCGCGGCGCCGAGCTGCTCTTCCAGGTTCTCACCGAACGCGAGGAGAAGACCGCCATCGCGATCGCCAGCAACGACAGCTTCAGCGGCTGGACCAAGACCTTCACCGACCCGCGGCTCTGCGCCGCGATCGTCGACCGACTCACCTTCGGCGGCAACATCATCGAGACCGGCACCAGCAGCTACCGCCTTGCGCACGCCCGCGAGCAGCGGAGCCGGAATGCGTGACGCTTT
>JBBQFE010000367.1:0-3883 GCA_038321605.1 Mycobacteriales bacterium
GCGATCTCCGGGCTGCCGGTCGACCGGTTCTGCTTCGAAGGCTTCCTGCCGCGCAAACCTGCGGCCAGGCGGGCGCTGCTCGCGGAGCTGGCGGTCGAGCGCCGGACGATGGTGTTCTTCGAGTCACCGCACCGGCTTGCCGAATCCCTGACCGATCTCAGCGAGGCGTTCGGCGCGGACCGGCCGGCCGCGGTGTGCCGGGAACTGACCAAGACCTATGAAGAGGTGCGGCGCGGCAGCCTGGCGGCACTTGCCGAATGGGCGGCGGGAACGGTGCGGGGCGAGATCACGCTGGTGGTGGCCGGGGCGGCCGCAACTGCCACGACGGAGCTCACGGCTGCGGACCTGGTCGAGCTGGTGACCGCTCGCGAGTCCGCCGGCGAGACCCGCAAGGAGGCCATCGCGGCGGTCGCGAATCAGCAGGGTGTCGCCAAGCGGACGGTGTTCGACGCGGTGGTGGCCGCCAAATCCCGCTAGGCCCGCCTCACTAGGCTTGACCCATGAGTTCCCCCACGAACGTGCTGACGGCCGTCGCCTGGCCGTACGCCAACGGTCCCCGCCACATCGGCCACGTGGCCGGTTTCGGCGTCCCCTCTGACGTGTTCAGCCGCTACCAGCGGTTGGCGGGCAACAACGTTCTGATGGTCTCGGGTACCGACGAGCACGGCACGCCCATCCAGGTCCAGGCCGAGCGCGAGGGCGTGACGGCCCGCGAGCTGGCCGACCGCTACAACGCGGTGATCGCCGGTGACCTGCAGAAGCTCGGGCTCTCCTATGACCTGTTCACCCGCACCACCACCCGCAACCACTACGACGTGGTGCAGCAGATCTTTCTCGGCCTGCTCGACAACGGTTACATCTTTCCCCGTACGGAGCTGGGCGCGATCAGCCCGTCGACCGGCCGCACGCTGCCCGACCGTTACATCGAGGGCACCTGCCCGATCTGCGGCTTCCCCGACGCCCGCGGCGACCAGTGCGACAACTGTGGCAACCAGCTGGACCCGGCGGATCTGATCAACCCGAGGTCCAAGATCAACGGTGAGACACCGAAGTTCATCGAGACCGAGCAGTACTTTCTGGACCTGCCCGCGTTCACCGAGGTGCTCGCCGACTGGTTGCGTAAGCAGAGCCACTGGCGGCCGAACGTGCAGAAGTTCTCGCTCAACCTGCTCGATGATCTCAAGCCCCGGGCCATCACCCGGGACCTGGACTGGGGCGTACCGGTGCCGCTGGACGGTTGGCGGGACCGCAACGACAAGCGGATCTACGTCTGGTTCGACGCCGTCATCGGCTATCTGTCGGCGTCCATCGAGTGGGCGGCCCGCTCCGGTGATCCCGACGCCTGGCGCAAGTTCTGGCAGCCGGACGGAAACGGCGTGGACCAGAGCAAGGCCTATTACTTCATGGGCAAGGACAACATCGTCTTCCACGCCGAGATCTGGCCGGCGATGCTGTTCGGCTACTCCGGGCTGGGTGCCAAGGGCGGTAAGCCCGGCAGTCTCGGTGCGCTGGACCGCCCGTACGAGGTGGTGTCCTCGGAGTTCCTGACCATGGAGGGGCGAAAGTTCTCGTCCTCCCGCAACGTGGTGATCTACGTCGGCGACATGCTCAGCCGGTACGACGCCGATGCGCTGCGGTACTACCTCACCAGCGCCGGCCCGGAGAACCAGGACACCGACTTCACCTGGTCGGAGTTCGTGCGCCGCAACAACGACGAGCTCGTGGCCGGCTGGGGGAACCTGGTCAACCGGACCATCTCGATGACGGCCAAGAACCTGGGGACGATCCCGCCGGCCGGCGACCTGACCGAGGCCGACCGGACCCTGCTGGCCTCCTCGGTCACCGCGTTCGACACCGTGGGTGAACTGATCGGGCGCAACCGGCAGAAGGCCGCTCTCGGTGAGGTCATGAAGCTGGTGGGCGAGGCGAACAAGTACCTGTCCGACACCGCGCCGTGGAAGCTGAAGAACGAGGACCCGGACCGGATGGCAACCGTGCTGCACACCACCCTGCAGGTCATCGACGACGTCAAGACGCTGATGACACCGTTCGCCCCGTCCTCGTCGCAGAAGGTGCACGAGGCGTTGGGCGGTACCGGGCTGTGGTCGGCGATGCCTGAACTGGTCGAGGTGGACGAGCAGACTGCCGTCGGTTCGCCTTCCTACTCGGTACTGACTGGCGACTACCAGACGCAGGCGGCCTGGCGTTCCACGCCGATCGCGGCCGGTCGGCGGCTGGCTGCGCCGAGTCCGATCTTCGCCAAGCTCGATGACTCCGTGGTCGATGAGGAATTGGCTCGGCTGGAAGAAAAAGCAGCTGAGGCGGAAGGCTGACCGGTGCCCGATCCGCTACGTGATGTGCCCCCCGAGGCACCGGTCCCGCTGAACGGCTCGGTCTGGGACGCGCACTGTCACTTCGACTCGATGGCGCACCGGGCGGGCCTGACCGCACGGCATCAGCCGGCTCCGGCGGATTACATCGCGGCCGCGATGCGGCAGGCGCGCTCGGTCGGGGTGACCCGCGTCGTCAATGTCGGCTGCGAGGTGGGGGAGTGGCAGTCCGCGCTGGACTCGACGCGGCACCCGGATGTGTTCGCGGCCCTGGCGGTGCACCCGACCGAGGTCGCGGGACTGACCGAGGACCACTACCGCGACCTCGAGCAGTTGCTCGCCGACGACCGGGTGGTCGCGGTGGGCGAGACCGGGCTGGACTACTACTGGGACCGGACGACGCCGGCGGAGCAGCAGCGCCATTTTCGCCGGCACATCGAACTGGCCAAGGCGGTCGGCAAACCGCTGATGATCCACGACCGGGACGCCCACGCCGACGTGCTGGCGATCCTCGACGACGAGGGTGCGCCCGAGGCCGGCGTGATCTTCCACGCATTCTCCGGGGACCGCGAGATGGCCGTCGAATGCGCACAGAAGGGCTACGTGCTCTCGTTCCCCGGCGTGCTGACGTTCAAGAACGCCCCCGCGCTGCGCGAGGCTGCGGTGGTCACCCCCCTGGAACAGCTTCTCGTCGAGACCGACGCGCCCTTTCTGACAGCTCACCCGTTCCGTGGCCGACCCAACGCGCCCTACCTCATTCCGCACGTGGTTCGTCAGGTCGCGCAGCTTAAAGAAGTCGATGAATCGGTGGTGTGCGCCACGATTTCAGCCACCGCAGCCCGCATTTTCGGGGTTTGATGGGCCTTTTGGCCCTATTTGCTCATGGTCATGTTTGGCTGATCGTCCATCTGGCCGTTACGGTGCTGTGACCAAGCAGAACGCGGGCGGGTTCGGGTGTGCCACAACGGGGTGCGCAGCTGAAGCCGACGATCAAGGAGTTTCATCTTTTGCATCGCAGCGTGAAGTACGGCCTGTATGCGGTTGTGATCGCAGGTCTGCTCGGCGGCACCGCCGCCTGGGCTACAGCAGACAGCGGTAAGACCATCGGTCTCCGGATCGACGGGCAGGACAAGCAGGTCCGCACCACGGCCAGCGACGTCAAGGGGGCCCTGGCCTCGGCCGGCGTGACCGTCGGCGCGCATGACCTGGTGGCACCTGAGCTCACGTCGAAGGTTCGCAACGGCAGCGACATCGTCGTCCGGCGGGGGCACCTGCTGCACCTCACCGTCAACGGTCAGACTCGGGATGTCTGGGTCAATGCCGACTCCGTCGATCAGGCGTTGAGTCAGCTCGGCTACGACGGCACGAACTTCGTCTCGGTCTCCCGGTCGACCCGGTTGGATTCCGGCGCCACCGCGCTGTCCATCAACTCACCCAAGCGCCTCACCTTTCTGGTCGACGGCTCGCGGGTCGCGGTCCAGAGTGCCGGCCGCACGGTCTTCGATGCGATCGCGCTGTCCGCGATCTACGTCGGACCCAACGACAGACTGTCC
>JBBQFE010000368.1:0-3877 GCA_038321605.1 Mycobacteriales bacterium
TGTTGCTGCAGGTCCATGACGAACTGGTGCTGGAGGTGGCGCCGGGGGAGCGGGAACAGGTCACCGAACTGGTCCGGGGCGACATGGCCGCCGCGGTGCAGCTGACCGTGGCGATGGAGGTCAGCGTCGGCTTCGGCCCGAACTGGGACGCAGCCGCGCACTGACGGCGAAGCAGTGCGGCGTGACACTGACGGCGTGACACTGACGGCGTGACGCGGTCAGTACGGATCCGGGGTGGTGTTGCCGAAGATCCGGGCGACCCGCAGGACGACCTTGATGGCGACGTTGCGAGCCCACCACGGCAGTTGCGCCGCCAACCGCCGCCGGTCCGCAGCGCTGGGTCGGCCGGCCTCGAAACGCGCAAGTGAGGTCTGCCGGTCGAGGTAGCGCAGCTGGTCGCCGAACAGCACGTGTCGGATCAGTCCCAGGGTGACCCCGATGGACGAGAACGCGTCGTGGATGAGCACGGTGGAGCCTGGCCGTACGTGCGCCACCCACCGCAGGTCATCGGACAGGGTCCAGTAGTCGTGTTTGCCATCGATGTAGAGCAGATCGATGGGGCCGTCCTGCCAGGTGGGTCGCAGGTCGGTGCTCTTCATGTCCCGCAGGTCGACCCGGCCCGTGACGCCGGCGACCCCGATGTTCTGCAGGAATTTCGCCCTCGTGGGCAGTCCGCCGAACAGTGCGCCCTCGATGAAGGGGTCGATGGCCACCACTGTGCTGGCCGGGGCGGCGAGCGCCAGCACCACCGTCGAACGACCCTGATGGCTGCCGATCTCGACGATCCGGGCACCGGAGGCGCCGGCTTCGAGTGCCCGCGACTGTGCCGCACGGGCCTCCCGCCACAGGGACGCGGCCTGTGCCCGGGTGAGCCAGCCCTTGATGTTCTCGGCAACGGCGAACACGCTCGAAAAGTCCGAGCTGTCCGACGGGACCGCCTCAGCGGGGTGGGGTGAGTTCACGGGCACCGCTGGACAGTACGACATTTCCCGGCAACACATGATCACGATGTCGCCACACGTGCCCCCAGATACTCACATCCCGGCTCCGGACGGTGTTTGATACCTCCATGCCCGCCACCTACCCGCCAGTAGCCCGCGCCGTGACCGTCCTGGTCACCGCCGGTGCACTGCTCGCCCTGACCGCCTGCTCGGCCAGCACCTCGACCGCTCTGTCTGCCCGCGCGAAGGCGGTGCAGTCAACCGATACCAACGTGAAGATGACCGACTGCGGCAGCCAGTGCACCGGGGAGATCGATGGCGCCAAGTACGCCATCAAGCTGCCGAAGAACTGGAACGGCTCACTGCTGCTGTACTCCCACGGTTACCGCTTCGCCCAGCCGGCACCGCCGGACTTCTCGGCAGTGGAGACCAATGCGCAGGTGTCCTCGACCGACACCGACGGCACCGGCTCCGACGAGGTGAGCCAGAAGCTGCTCGCGGCCGGGTACGCCCTGGCAGGCTCGTCCTACAAGTCGAACGGCTGGGCTGTCGCTGACGGTGTGAAGGCCGGGGAGGATCTGCACAACCAGTTCGTGAAACTGGTCGGCACGCCGAAGCGCACCTACGTCTGGGGCGATTCGCTCGGTGGCCTGATCACCGAGATCATCTCCGAGCAGAACCCGCAGTGGGTCGACGGTGCCGCGCCGATGTGCGGTGCAGTGGCGGGCCCGAACTACAACTACGACGTGGCACTGGACGTGGCATACGGAGTCAAGGCGTTGATCGACCCGACCCTGAAGCTGACCGGTTACACCAGCGCCGACGATGCCGCGGCGAACTGGAAGCACGCGTCGGCGGCTGTGGTGAAGGCAGCGAGTGACACCGCCGGCGGCGGGACCGCCAAGGTGCTGTTCATCGCGGCTCTGGTCGACGCGCCGACGGCGACCGCCACCTATGACGGGCACGACCTCACGTCGCAGGTCAAGGCCCGGGTCGAATCAATGCTGACGGCCTTGGCCTTCGGCACCAGCGGGCGCTACGAGCTGGAGCAGCGCGTCGGCGGTGACCCGTCGGACAACACCAAGGCCGACTATCCCAAGCGCATCAGCTCCGCCGAGTCAGCCCTGATCACCACCGTCGGCGGGAATGTCGACAAGCTCGAAGCGCAGCTCGCCGCGCTGCCGACGGTGGCTGCCGACACCGCGGCCCGGGACGCGATCGAGAAGCTGGGTGACACCACCGGCAACATCTCGGTGCCGACGGTCACGATGCACACCCAGTCCGACCCGCTGGTGCTGGTGCAGAACGAGTCGGTGCTGGCGACCCGGGCCCGCGCAGCAGGCAAGTCCGGTGACCTGGTGCAGCTGTTCATAGCGCCACCGGCGACGTACTCCGAAACGACCAAGGCGCCCTATGGGGCCGGGCACTGCAACTTCTCGACCGATCAGCGGGTGGGGTTGATCTCGGTGCTCGACAAGTGGGTGCGAAGTGCGGCCTACCCGGTCTCGGCCGGAGTCGGTAACCAGCTCGGCGAAGGTCTCGACCCGGTGTTTTCGCCTGGTCCGTGGCCGGGGGATGAGCCGAACTAGGCGGTTTCATGGGTGGGGCCGGAGCGCAGCGCCAGGGCCGCTCCGGCCGCCACCAGGTTCACCGTGACCGCGATGGCGACGATGGCCCGCACACTCTCCGGGTGCCAGCCGAGCACTGCCACCGCCTCCGCGGCGATTGCGATCCAGGCGATGATGGTGACCTTGCCGGCCCGGATCGCCAGACCACTGACCAGCGCGAACTGGATCAGCGCCAGGCAACTGCCCAGACCTGCGAAGAGCCAGATGTCGGTGTGCAGCTCGGGGTACTTGTGACCGGCGACGATCAGGGTGACGAGTTCGGACAGCGCCAGGCAGCTCAGCGTGACCAGCACGCCGAGACCGGCGATGGCCAGCGCACCGCGCAGAAAGAGTCCACGATGGCGGGTCGCGTCGGTCATCGATGCGAACAGCACATTCGCCGCTGACTGAGGGAGCCAGAGCGCTGCCTTGGCCATCACCGATCCGGCTGCGTAGACCGCCGCCGCGCGGGTGTCGAGCACATGACTGGCCAGTAGCAGGTCCGACACGCTCAGCAGCAGGAACACCCCGTAGGCGTGCGCGGCGTGACCGGCCTCGACCAGCAGCGAGGACGACTCGGCGATCAGGGAATCAGTGTGCGGCCGAGGGTCGAGCGGCTGATGTTCGAGCGGCTGGTGTTCGAGCGGCTGGTGTTCGAGCGCTGGATGTTCGAGCGCTGGATGTTCGAGCGCCGATGAATCGACCGCTGGTCGTTCGGGCGTATCCGGTAGCCGGAGCAGGCAGATCGCGGCGGTGATCGACACGCCGATGGCCAGTCCGAGCAGCGCACTGGTCGCGGTCTTTCCGACCAGCAGGCCGACCAGCGCGAAACCGACGCGGCCGGTCATCCCGGCGAGGGTGGTCAGGGCGAGCGCCCCGAAGTTCTCCGCGCCCTGCCAGCATCCCTGGCAAACGCCCTGCAGGGTGATGCCGGGTACGGCCAGCGCCAGCAGCAGCGATGCACCGAAGCCGGAGAGGTGCAGGAACGCAACCTCCAGCGGCACGAGAGCCAGGAAAAGCAGCCCGGTCCCGACAGAGATGGCCGTGCTGACCCGGAGCAGGTCGTGCGTGGCCCCCACCGCCACCCGCCGGGCCACCACCGCCTGCAACGCGAAGGCGGGCACGGACCCGACCAGCAGCACGTTCATGAGAGCGACCAGGCTCGCGTAGTCCTTGGTGCCCAACGAACGGGCGGCCGTGAGCAGCAGTGCGTACGCGATCAGATTTCCGAGGATCGAGGCGACCGTCACGCCGGCCAGACCTCTCAACAGGCCGGGCGGACTGGGCGCTGCATCGGTGTCTGGCACTGCCTGCCCCTCTGATGGCGGC
>JBBQFE010000369.1:0-3872 GCA_038321605.1 Mycobacteriales bacterium
GCCCTAGACTGTATGGCGAAGCTGGGGCGTTGCTCGCTTGTGAACGCGGGCTGCGCTGCTTGTGCCCGCGCAGAGCAAGCTGCAGCGGCCCCAGGCTGATCGGGTGAAGACCATGCTTGGGATGCTCGGCATCTGTCTCGGTTGCTCAAGCTCGGTGAGGTCGTCGAGTCCGTGCGACATCGGCACCCTTTTGGCCGCCTGCCGCCCGACCCGTCGTATCAGCGCTGTCTGACCCGCCTGGGGCCCGTGCAAGCGCAGAGCCGCTCCGGCAGACGCCCCGTCACATGGGCTTCCGGGAAGCTGGCAACACGCCAGCGGGTTCCCCAACTGTGGAATACCCACCGTTGTAGGCCGACGCGTCCGATGAGGATGATGGCGTCGCGTTTGCTGACGACGTTCTGTAGGTATGGGTGAACCCCGCCGGTCGGAGACCGGCGGGGTTCGTGGTCGTGCTGTCGTGTTGGTCGTCAGTCTGTCGTGACCTCGGTGACAGCGGCTCGGGCTGAGGCTTCGTCGACGATGCTCTTGTTGGTCGCGAAGGCGGCGATGAGGGCTTGGATCGCGAGGTTGTTCACGGCTCGTGGCAGGCCGCGGCTGACTTGATGGATCAGGTCAGCGGCGTCGTCGCTGAACAGCGGGTCGCTGCGACCGGCGAGCTTGAGGTGATGGGCGAGGTAGGACTTGGTCTCGGCGGCTTCCATTCCGTTCATCGCGTAGCGCAGCGCGATCCGCTGATCGAGGGCCGCGAAGGTCCCTAGCTTGATCCGTCGGCGCAGGGTGGGTTGCCCCACGAGCAGACAGGCGAACGGGCTGTGCGAATCGAGCTCCGCGTTGCTCAACAATCTCAGCTCCTCGAGCTGGTCGACGCCGAGCAGGTGCGCTTCGTCAAGGACGATGACGACGTTGCGGCCGCGTTCGTGTACTTCGGCGGCGAGCAGGTCCGCGGTCTGCGGGATGAGCATCGATTTTTGATATCTGGGGGTGCCTCCGAGCGCGAGGACGATCCCGGCGTAGAGGCCACGGGCCCCAACGGCGGGGTTGCCCAGGTAGATGATGGTGGTGCGGCTGGCGTCCAGGCCTGCCAGGGCGGCGCGGACGGCGACGGTCTTGCCGGCGCCGACTTCACCGGTAATCACACCCAGGGCTCGTTCGGTGAGGCACCAGCCGATCCGGGCGACGGCTTCGCCGTGGGCCTGGTGACGGTGCAGCATCTGCGGCGCGAGGGCTTTGCCGAACGGGGAGCGTGTGAAGCCGTAGTGGGCCTGCAGGTTCTCGATCATTTGTCCTCGCTGTTTTGGTCGGGAAGGTCGGTGGTGAGCTCGGTGAGCTCGGTGAGGTCGAGCTGGCCGGGAAGTTCGGTGCTCACCGGTCCGGTCACTGATTGCCTGCCCAGCAGGGCGAACGAGGCCAGTTCTGCTTCGAGCGCAGGGTCGGGTTCGGGCTGCGGTTGCGCGGCGTCGGCGGCTGGCAGGATGCCTCGGTAGTTGATCTGGTCGGCGACCTTTGCGCGGTGCTGTTGGGCGATCAGGGTGAGGTAGTCGACGCCGGTCTTGCCCGCGGGTGGCGGCGGTAGGTCGGGTCGGGCTTTGGGGTGGACGTGCCGGCCGATCCGGTGCGGGACCGCATGGCCCATCGGGCGGCCCTGGTAGCGGACCTGCAGGGTGGTCAGGTCCAGCGGGTCGAACACCACCTCGACGGTGCGGCCGACCAAGGCGGCGTCGACCTCGTAGCTGTTGCCGTGCAGGCTCAACGTGGCGGTCTTGCTGACCCGACGATGCTCAGACCACAAGAACGCCTCCCGCAGCAGCGTGGCAGCCGGCAACGCCGGGGGCCCGGGGGCGGGGAACCGTTCCAGCGGTTTCTGCTGGGTCTCGGTGTGGACACGCTGGTGGTAGACGGTCTCGACCCAGCTGGTGAACAGGTCGTTCAGCATCGCGAGGCTGGTGATGTTCGCGAGGGCCTGCGGGTCGGACAGTTCGACCAGGAACTGGTCCCGGACAGTGCGGAACACCCGCTCGATCTTGCCCCTGCCGGCTGGTTGGCCGGGGCGGCTGTGGGTCATCCGGATCCCCAGCACGGCCAGCGCCCGCAGCAGCTGGCTGCTGATCATGGCGGCCCCGTTGTCGAGGTAGAGGGTCTTCGGGACGCCGCGCGAGGCCAAGCCGGCTCGGAGCGCCTTCTCCAGCCGCAGGGTGTCTTCGCTGTGGCCCCAGCGGTAGCCAACCAGGGCCCGGCTGTGGTCGTCGATGAAAGCGAACAAGAACGTTTTGCGGCCGGCCACTATCGGCCCGTGGAGGGCATCGCCGGTCCACCGCTCGTTCGGGGCGGCGGCCTCGAACCGGCCGAACGCCCGCGGCGGCTGCCCGTCCGGGCGGGTGTTGAGCTCCAGGCGGGCGAAGTGGCGTTGCAAGGTCCGTGCTGACGGGGCGCTGCCCTCCGGGCCGGCGCAGGCCCGAAGGATCGCGCTGACCTGCGCAGCGGTGCGGGCCGGGACCTCCCGCTTCAGGGCCGCTCCCAGCTCCAGGACCGCCGGGTCGGTCCGCGGCTCGCACGAACGCGCTGAGGGCAGTAGCGCCTCGAACCCACCCCGGCGCCAGGTCAGGACCCACCGATCCAGGGTGACCCGCGAGACCGAAACGCGCTGCCCGAACGGGCCGGTGTGCTCACGGTCGGCGAGGTCCCGGACCAGCCGGCCGCGTTGCTTGGTCGTCAGCGACTCATCAGCGGCCTCCCGGATGACGGCATACCGAAAGAGCGCGATGTCGCGGGCTCGGTTAGCCCGCTGGGCAGCCGTCATCGCCGGGCTATCGGCACCCACGGGCCGGGCGCCTCCTGCTGGTGGTTTTCCTGGTGTTCGGTTGCCCATCAGGTCTTCTCCTTCCTCAGCGATCACGGCGTGACCGGCTCCGAGGAAGGCTTTCGGTGTCTGCGGACGCTGCCCAGAGGTCAGCTCGTGTTGCCCAGCCGGCCAGCTGGCGAGATCGGACCCAGCAGCAACCCGCTGCTGGCTGAGGACGCGAACTGCCACGCCGGTCGGGGCCCGAACATCCGGACCGCCGCCGCGGCGGCCAGCCCCACAGCCTCGACGGCGTCGGCGAACAGCGACCCCGCCGGCTGCGGCCCATCAGCCTCCGGGTCGAGCACGAACAGCAGCCCGGTGAACAGCACCCGCACGCTCTCGGCCCGGGAGGCGAACCGGCGCAGCCACGCCCGGACCGTGCTCACCGGCCGACCCAGCAGCACCGCGATCCAGCGATGCCCTCGACCGGTGGCCTTGGCCGCCAGAGCCTCACCGATCACGGCCGCGGTGTCCGCGCGCCGCAACAGCAGCTGCTCCGGCAGCAGCACGTGCGTGCACGAACAACCCGGACACAGCGAACGGCGAGGACGCACGATCACGACCTCGGCCAACTCGCGGACGCTCCGTGACCGTGCCCAGCCCCAAGGGCGCAACTGCGCCCGACAACCAGGACAGCGCAGCAGACCGCTGAGCAAGAGCCGGTCGACCTCAATCGGGTCGATCCCTACCATCAGCAACGGGTGCCTCCAAGCACCAAGCGACGGCCCTCCCATCCGGCCAAGGAGTGGGGAGGGCCGCTGCGTTTCCAGGACGTCATCACGCTCTCGTCGCCAACGAAGAAGGGCAACCCCGAAGGGTTGCCCTCAACACCGTCCTCACCATCAACGACACAGAACCACCTACAGATCCTCAGCCACCGTGACGCTCAACACACGACGAACGTCAGCCCCCAGTGTCTTCGGGCATCGTCGATGTCTCTCTCGAGGTTTGGTCGTACCTTGTCGAGTCGCAAGCGAGGCCGGCGCAGTTCGTAGGTAGCCACAACGACTAAACGGAGCCTGGCAACCAACGT
>JBBQFE010000370.1:0-3867 GCA_038321605.1 Mycobacteriales bacterium
TCTCGCGGGTGATGATCCGAAAATTGCTCGCCCCCAGGCTGCGGGAGGCGTCGACGAATTCCTTTTCGCGCATGGACAGAACCTGGCCGCGCACGATGCGCCCGATGTAGGGCCACCCGAAGAAACCGAGGACGAAGATGATCACCGCGAAGTTCAGCGACTGACCCTTGAAGAACAGCACATGGTCGACGTTGGAGAAGATCGCCAGCAGCGCGATGGAGAACAGCAGGCTGGGGAAGGCGAGAAAGACGTCCATCGAACGGGAGATGAGCGAGTCGACCCACCCGCGGTAGTAGCCGGCGATGACGCCTAGCCCCACGCCGATGAAGAGCGAGAGCGCAGTTGCCGACAAGGAGATGACGAGCGAGGTGCGCGCGCCGTGGATCAGCCGGGCCAGGATGTCGCGGCCGTTCACGGGCTCGATCCCCAGCCAGTGCGCTGAACTCACGCCACCGAGCGAACCGAGCGGCAGCGACGTGTCCTCAGAGGTCAGGTCGGAGTTGAACGTCGTGGGGCCGTGGCCGTAGAGGTGCGTGAGCACGGAGGCGAACACCGCGACCAGGATCATCAGCACGATGATGATGCCGCCGGCCATCGCGACCCGGTCCTGGCGCAGGCGACGCCAGGCGATCTGAAGGAGTGAGCGACCCTCGATGGCGATGTCATCGGAGGCCACCGTCGCCGACTCGGCCGCGACCTCCAACTCGCCCATCGGCAAAGTCATCGGAAAAACCCCTCCCTAGACGCGCCCCCGCAGATTGTACGAAGCGCCCGGACACAGACGTTATGGGTCTGCGGTAACAAACAAGATTCGTGGGCCGTCCTGAGATCAGATCGTGATCCTCGGCAGGCCCGCGCTTTGGAACCGTAGTCGATCATCCGCGCGTCACCTGCCAAAGGGTGGCCTCGGAGGCCCAATCGTTATGCAACGTTTGGTCCGCGTGAAAAGCAATTGACTGCCATGCATCGGTCACGCACCCACCCCCTTCCCTGCTCACGGCCTGCAGTTGCCGGTCACGGCGGGTTGCCCTCGCCACCGGAACGGTGGCCGTCGTCCTGCCACGACGGGGGACTTTAACTGACGCTTATAACCTGTGCATGACATCGTCGGTAAATTCCCTGTTTGCGGGTAACCAGTCCACGCTGAGCACCTGGCTTCGGGCCAGCCATCGCAACTCCTGGTGCTCCAGGGCGGCAGGCTCCGCGAGCGGGTCGGCCAGCGTCGCCGCGAACAGCACCAGGGTCGCTCCGGCGTCGAGCCTGCGTCGGCCGATCTCGTCACCGACCACGACCGCGACGTCGAGTTCTTCCTTGCATTCACGGACCAAAGCCCGCTGCAGTGATTCACCCTTCTCGACCTTGCCACCTGGAAACTCCCAGCGGCCGGCCAGTTCCGGCGGATGATTTCGCTGAGCGCTGAGCACCCGGCCGTTGCGGATCAGAGCCACCCCGACCACCATCACGTGCTCGTCGGCCCGCACCCGGTCAAGCACCCGCTGCAGTCCCGCGAGTGCTGCCCGGCGCGGACGACGGTCCCACCAGGGGCGGCGCAGTTCCACCGTGACCAGCACGCCGGCCGGCAGTTCGGCCATCGCCACCGTCAACCGTCCGGGAAGCGTCCCCAATGCCTTTCGGGCCTGTGGATCCGTCGTCCGGATCAGCTCTGACACCCTCAGGATGCGGGGATAGCTCATCGGCGGTCTTGCAGGAACGGGAACCTGGCACGCACGCGCGCCACCTCGGCCGTCGTCACCTCTGCCATCAGGACTGCCTCATCGATACTGGCCTCGGTCAGCGTCCGCCCCAACGGATCGATGATTGCGGAGTCACCGATGTAACGCAGCTGGTCATAGGTGCCAACCCGGTTACACCCGATTACATAAGCCTGATTCTCGATGGCACGCGCCCGGAGCAGCGCCCGCCAGTGTTCCCGCCGCGGCTCGGGCCAGTTCGCGGGCACCACATACAGGTCGGTGTCCAGTGCCCGCTTCCAGAACTCGTCACCGAAGCGCAGGTCGTAGCAGATGAAGATGGAGACCCGAACGCCTTCGACGGTGACGGTGAGGAATTCACTGCCCGCGTCGTAGTGTTCGTGTTCCCGGGCATAGCTGAACGGATGGATCTTCTCGTACCGGTGCAGCTGCCCGTCGGGGCCGGCCAGGACGGCGACGTTCACGGCTCGCCGTGGCGGGTCCCCTTCCGAAGCGGTCCGTACGTCGGCGGATGACTGGGACCACTGGGCAATGGAACCGACGAGCCAGCACTGGTGTTGCCGGGCCTGATCGATCAGAAACTGCTCGTTCGGCCCACCCGGTTCCTCCGCGACGCGCGCAGGATCAATCTGAAACCCGGTCGCGTACATCTCCGAGAGCACTATCAGGCGCGCACCGGCCGCAGCCGCACTGGCGATCGGTGACAGCAATCGCGCGCAGGTCGCGGCGCCGTCCTCGTCCACGATGTCATGCTGAACCGCTGCAACCTTCATGCCGAAACCCCTCTGCGTAACGGAATCATGGCCTGACCACTTCGAGTCGGCGAAGCGCCTCAGCCAGCAGCTCCGGCTGTTTGCAGAACGCGAAACGCACATAGCGATCAATGTCGGAGTCGTAGAACACCTTGGACGGAATGGCCACGACGCCGGCGCGCTGCGGGAGCGAACGGCACCACTGCTCAGCCTCGCGTCCGACGTCCACGGTTGCGAAGTACGTTGCCTGCGGAATCATCGTGGCGTACCCGAGATCTATCAGACCGCTGGTGAACAGGTCCCGCTTGGCCTGCAGTTCGGCGGCCAGCGAGCCATAGTAGGCGCGGTCGCAGCCCAGGGCCGTGGCCACCGCGTATTGAAAGGGGCCGCTGCCGACGTAGGTAAGGAACTGCTTGACCGCGCGCACCTTTGACAGCAGGTCCGGCCGGGCCGTGACCCAGCCGACCTTCCAGCCGGTGACAGAGAAGGTCTTGCCCGCACTGGAGATGGTCACCGTACGGTCTGCCATGCCGGCCAGCGTTGCGATCGGGATGTGCTCACCGTCGTAGACGAGGTGCTCGTACACCTCGTCGGTCACCACGGTCAGATCATGCTCGATGGCCAGTTCGGCGATCATCGTCAGCTCCTCCCGGCTGAACACCGTGCCGGTGGGGTTGTGGGGTGAGTTGAGCAGGATCAGCCGCGTCCGGCCGGTGATGGCACGACGTAGTTCCGCGGGATCGAACGTCCAGCGACCGGCATCGGGGCGCAGCGTGACCACCGCCCTGTCCGCGCCGGCCAGAGCGATGCTGGCGGCGTAGGAGTCGTAGTAGGGCTCGAACGTCAGAACCTCGTCACCAGGCAGCGTCAGCCCGAGGATCGCCGCCGCGATGGCCTCGGTGGCCCCGACCGTGACGAGCACCTCGGAGTCGGGGTCGAACCGCAGCCCGTAGAAGTCCTGCTGGTGACGGCTGATCGCGGCCCGCAACTCGGGGATACCCGGTCCGGGCGGGTACTGATTACCCCTGCCGCTGCGGATTGCGTCGACAGCCGCTTCGAGTACCCAGGACGGTCCGTCGGTATCCGGGAACCCTTGTCCCAGGTTGATGCTGCCCGTACTGACGGCAAGCGCGGACATTTCAGCAAAAATCGTCGTGCCGAAGGCGGCTAGCCTGCCCGGCTCGGAGGAACGCGCGATGTCGGGCACCAGCACACCCTATGACCCCTCCGTCCTTGCCTGGCGGGCGCCGCGAGGTTGTCCGGATCCAACTCGGGAATCAAACTCCTTGCCTGCTCGTTTGTAGTGGTGTACTCATGTAATTGTTGGAAAGACGAGGAGTAACATCATGTTTTCCCAACACGAGGGCCACAACGCCCCAACAGAGAACACAGAGCCTGGACCT
>JBBQFE010000371.1:0-3848 GCA_038321605.1 Mycobacteriales bacterium
TGGAGCGAGCGGCAAGGGCGCGATGCTGAGCATCGTGTTGGCGCCGCAGAGCTGACGCCCGGCAAGGCTCCTTCGAGCTGAACGTGAACTGGCGGTGCTTCCCGGTCTTCCCGGGGGGCACCGCTAGTGGCGTTTCCGCAGGTAGCTGGCGGGCTAATGCCAGTGATAGCTGATGCCGGTCAGCTCCTCGCTGAGGTCCCACAGTTGAGTCGCCAATGACGCGTCCTGCCCGGTGCTGCTGATCACGGCAGGGCCGGCCGGGCCGCGCGACTCGCCCAGCCAGCCCGGCCCGCTGTAGGACCCCGGGGCTGCCACGTAGGCCGCGTACAGCGTCGGGTTCGCACCGGCGCGGGCGGACTGGAAGATCACCCGTCCGAAGACCGTTCCCAGCACCCGCAGTACCGGGTTGGCCCCCATGCCGTCCTTGCTCAGGAACAGGTTCGTGGCCGACACCCCCGGGTGTGCGACGGTGGAGCTCAACCCGGCGCCGTTGGCAGCGGACCGTCGCTGCAACTCCAGCCCGAACAACATGTTGGCCAACTTGGAGTTCGAGTAGGCGTGGCTCGCAACGTAGCCCGCGGCGGGGTTGCCGAAGAGCACGCCGGCGTCACCACCCCGGTGCGCCAGCGAGGACACCGTGACCACCCGCGGCGCGGTGGCGGCCAGCAGCTGAGAAAGCAGTTGTCCGGTAAGGGCAAAGTGGCCCAGATGATTCGTACCGAACTGCAGCTCGAAACCGTCCTCGCTCGCGCGCCAGCTGGGCGGCGCCATCACGCCGGCGTTGTTGACCAACAGGTCCACCGGGGTCTGGACCGTTGCTGCGAACTCCGCCACCGACGCCAGTGACGCCAGGTCGAGCGCGGCCACCGCGACCTGCGCTCCGGGAACCAGCGCCCGGATCCGGTCTGCGGCCTGGTCGGCCTTGGTCACCGTTCGACAGGCAAGGGTCACCGACGCGCCCTTGCGCGCCAGTTCGAGTGCGGTGTACCAGCCGATGCCGGAGTTCGCGCCGGTCACGACCGCCACCGAACCTGTGAGAGTGGGCAACTGAGCAGGGTTGAAGGCCATAATTCGAACGGTACGGGCACACTGGAGCCAGGGCCTGCCGGCAAGCACCGCCGCGGGTCGGACAGCGGAGCGAAGGGCGGACATGGGCGAGTCCTACGTGCGGACCAGACTGTGGCGAAACGGCGTGCTGGACAAGCAGGATTTTCCGTTCGACGAGATCTCCGACTACATCACCCAGGACGACTGCCTGGTCTGGGTCGGGCTGTGCGCGCCGGATACCGAACGTCTGAATCTGCTCGCCGACGAACTGTCGCTCGACCCGTTGGCGATCGAGGACGCGGTCGCCCACCACGAGCGCCCGAAGGCCTCGCGCTACGCCAGCCACACCTTCATCAGCGCGTACGCCCTGGAGCTCGAACGCGACACCGGCGAGTTGCAGAGCGAGCAGATCTCGGCGTTCGTGCTGCCGCACGCGCTCGTCACGGTGCACCTCGACGACTGGTTCGACGTCGACGCGATCGTGCGGCGCTGGGACGAGAACCACGACCTCACCAAGCTCGGCGCCAAGGCGTTGGCCTACGGGATGCTCGACGTGCTGGTGGACGGTCACTTCGACGTCATCCAGGCGCTGGACGATGAGATCGAAGGCCTCGAGGACGACCTGTTCGACGAGGACAGCTCGGGCAAACGGCAGCTGCAGCGGCGGACCTTCGCGCTGCGGAAGTCACTGGTGCAGGCCCGACGGGTGATCCTGCCGATGCGCGAGGTGCTCAACACGGTGACCCGGCGGGACGCGAACCTGCCGGAGCCGCTCCGGCCGTACTTCGAGGATCTCTACGACCACGTCCTGCGCGCCGCTGAATGGACCGA
The DNA here is from genome assembly GCA_038321605.1 of Mycobacteriales bacterium. Taxonomy (GTDB): domain Bacteria; phylum Actinomycetota; class Actinomycetes; order Mycobacteriales; family Jatrophihabitantaceae; genus Jatrophihabitans_A. Next base: position 1,879 of record JBBQFE010000371.1, read on the forward strand.
ATCGCTGCGCGACATGATCTCCTCGGTGTTCGAGACGAACCTGTCGCTGCAGGACGCCCGGCTCAACACGGTGATGAAGAAGCTGACGGCGTGGGCGGCGATCATCGCCATCCCCACCGCGGTGACCGGCTTCTACGGCCAGAACGTGCCTTACCCGGGCTTCAGCCAGCACTGGGGCTTCTACTCCAGCGCCGGCATCATGGTTGCGCTGATCGCCGGGCTGTACATCACGTTCAAGCGCAAGGAATGGCTCTGAGCGCTGCCCGAAGCCGAGATCGGCTAGGCTTGCTGCGGGTCGTAACTGGCGCATCGAGGTGGACCACCACCGGGGATCGACCCGGGTCACCTGCCGCGCGCCTGGGCGCTCATCGACGTCTACGGGCAGGAGTCTGCAATGACCACGGAGTCAGTAATCGGTAACCCGCGCAGCGCCAGCACGGCCGCGGCATTCGACGGCGCTGCCGTCTCGGCCGCCTACCGCAACGCGCTGCAGGTCATCGCCTCGGTCGAGCCCCGGGTGGCGGCGGCGATCAGCCAGGAACTCGCCGACCAGCGATCGTCGCTGAAGTTGATCGCCAGCGAGAACTACGCCAGCCCCGCGGTGCTGCTCACGATGGGCAACTGGTTCTCCGACAAGTACGCCGAAGGCACCGTCGGGCATCGTTTCTATGCGGGTTGCCAGAACGTCGATGTGATCGAGGCACTTGCCGCCGAGCACGCACGCGAGCTCTTCGGCGCCGAGTACGCCTACGTCCAACCGCATTCCGGTATCGATGCGAACCTGGTCGCGTTCTGGTCGGTGCTCGCCCAGCGGCTCGAGGCGCCGGCGCTCGTCGAGGCCGGCGTGAAGAACGTCAACGACCTCTCCGAGGACGACTGGACGAGCCTGCGGCGCGCCTTCGGCGACCAGCGGATGCTCGGTATGTCGCTGGATGTCGGCGGTCACCTGACCCACGGGTTCCGGCCGAACATCTCCGGCAAGATGTTCACCCACGGCTCGTACGGCACCGACCCGGTGACCGGATTGATCGACTACGACGCGGTGCGCGCCAAGGCCATCGAGTTCAAGCCGCTGATCCTGATGGCGGGGTACTCGGCCTATCCCCGCAAGGTCAACTTCGCCAAGATGCGTGAGATCGCCGACGAGGTCGGCGCGACGCTGATCGTCGACATGGCCCATTTCGCCGGGCTGGTCGCCGGCAAGGTGTTCACCGGCGAGTTCGATCCGGTCCCGTTCGCCCACCTCACCACGACCACCACGCACAAGTCGCTGCGCGGCCCGCGCGGTGGCATGGTGCTCGCGCAGCCGGAATTCGCCGAGTTCGTGGACAAGGGCTGCCCGATGGTGCTGGGCGGTCCGTTGGCCCACGTCATGGCCGCCAAGGCCGTCGCCTTCGCCGAGGCCCGCCAGCCGGCCTTCGGGGTCTATGCCCAGGCAGTAGCCGACAACGCGGTGGCCCTGGCCGAGGGACTGATCAGCCGCGGGGCCACCCTGGTCACCGGCGGAACCGAGAATCACCTGGTCCTGCTGGACGTCTCGAGCTTCGGCCTGACCGGTCGGCAGGCGGAGTCGGCGCTGGTCGAATCCGGCATCGTGACCAACCGCAACTCCGTACCGCAGGATCCCAACGGCGCCTGGTACTCCTCCGGCGTCCGACTGGGCACCCCTGCGCTCACCTCGCGCGGGTTCGGTGCCGCCGAATTCGACCGGACCGCAGAGCTCATCGTGGACGTGCTCACCGCAGCCACCCCGACCGCGGCACCGAGCGGTGGCCTGTCCAAGGCGAAGTACGTGCTGCCCGCCGCGGTATCGGCACAGACGCGGGCAGCAGCCGCGGAGTTGCTCGATGCCAATCCGCTGTACCCGGGCCTGGACATCAGCTGAGCCCGAGGACACTGGATCCCATGACACGTCACGACCGCCGACTGCGCCGAGAGGTCGCCGGCGAGGGCCAGGAATCGGTGTGGGA
>JBBQFE010000372.1:0-3848 GCA_038321605.1 Mycobacteriales bacterium
CGGACCGGAGTACTACCTGAAACCGGGAATCCCCGTACACCACCTGCCGGCCATCTTCAACGAAGACAACTTATCCGACAACGCCCCGGTCGCGGTGAACCAGTCGGGAGCCGTCGTCTACACCGGGACCGACGGCCTGCCACGGCTCGTCAACTGCACGGCATAGCGGTGCCCGGAGCCCGGCGGACGGCCCGGACCCGCATGGTTGGATCTGTCGTGTGACCCTTTCCGAGGCGGACTACCTCGCAGTCCTCGGGGTGGCGCGCGCGCTGAACGGGGTCAACGATCCGGACGAGTTCGATGCGACCGTGCTCGGCCACCTGGCGAGCCTGGTCGACGCCGATGTGCTGTCGATGAACGATGTCGATCCCGGCGCCGGACGCGTCCGCTATGTCATGCTTCCCGAAAACTTTCCGGTGCCACCCGACGGTGCGGAGATCTTTCTGCGCAACGCCGAACACCACCCCCTGATGGCCTACGTCGAGCGGACCGGCGACGGTTCCGCGCGCAAGATCAGCGATCTACTGACGCCCGGCGAGTGGCACGCGAATCCGATGTACGCCGAGTTCTACCTGCCGATGGGCATCGAGCATCAGATCGCGATCACGCTGCCCGCGCCGCGACCGGTACTGGTCGGCATCGCGATCAGCCGGAGCACGTCGGACTTCGAGGAACGCGATCGCGAGGTGCTCGATCTGATCAGGCCGTTCCTTGCGCAGAGCTGGCGCAACGCCCGGGAGCAGGCGATGGTGCGCAGCCTGCTGTCATCGCTCTCGGATTCGTTGACGGCCGAAGCCACCGGCGTCATTCAGGTCACCGAACCGTTGGCCGAACTGACGCCGGGTTCGCTCACCCTGCTGTACCGGTTCTTCGGCCGGCCGGGGTCGAGTTCTCCCTTGCCGCGTAGGGTGGAACAGTGGCTGGCGGCCCAGCGACATCGGCTGGACGACAGTGCGCACGGGCTGCGGCTCGGTAAACCCCTGATCGCCTCGGTGGACGGTCGCCGCCTGGTCCTGCGGCATCTGCCCGCGACCCGGTGGCATGCCGATGTCATCCTGCTCCGCGAGGCCCGCGACGATCAGGCAGCGGTTCAGCTGACCGCCGCCGGTCTCACGCCACGCGAGGTCGAGGTGCTGCGCCTGGTCGCCGAAGGTGCCACCAACGCGCAGGTCGCGTCGACACTGCATGTCGCGGCCTCCACCGTGAAGCGGCACCTCGACCACATCTACGCAAAGCTGGGCGTCCGCAGCCGCACCCAGGCTGCCGCGGCAGCGCGGGATCTGGCGCTGCACCACGCCGCCGCGGATCCCAGGAATACCCCGTTCGGTGGATAGCTGAGCATCGGCTGCAGCTGGCACTGTTACGGGGTGCGGCATGGCCTGCCCCACTTGTTCGGCGAAGCTGCGCCGCAGGGTGCACCGGGGGGTGCTGCGCCGCGCGCCGTCCGGTGCTGGGTGCCCTGCGGCGACCGCTCAAGCTGGCTAGTTGCTGGCCTCGCCGTAGTTGAAGGTCGTGACACAGCCGCCATCGACGGTGACGATCGCTCCGGTCATGAACGAGGATGCGTCCGAGGCGAGGAAGAGCGCGACCTCACCGATCTCCGACGGTTGTCCCTGTCGACCCAGCGGTTGCATGCCGGCGGCCTTCTCCCGGATCGCGGTGGCCGCCTGGAAGTCGGCGTCACTGAGGTCAGGCCCGCGCCGACCCAGACCGGTGTCGATGTAGCCGGGACAGATGGCGTTGACCCGGATGCCGTCCGGGCCGTAGTCGACTGCCAGCTGACGGGTCAGGTTGATGATCGCGCCCTTGGAGGCGCAGTACGCAGCCGCCTTCGGAGCCCCGATCAGTCCGTAGGTCGAGGCGGTGTTGATGATGCGTCCGTCGCTCTGATCGAGAAAATGCGGTATCGCGAACTTCGAACACAGAAAGGTCCCGCCCAGGTTGACGTCGATGACCCGGTCGAAGTCCTCGGGCTCGATCTCGTGCAGGCGTAGTTGACCGCCGCCGATCCCGGCGTTGTTGGCCAGCACGTCGATGCGGCCGAACTGCCGGACGGTCTCGCTGATCAGGTTGGCCGCCTGCGCCGGATCGGACACGTCGGCCGGCACGAACATCGCCACTCCCCCGGCGTCGGTGATCTCGCGCACGGTGCGCTCGCCATCGTCGGCGAGGACGTCGGACACGGTCACCGACGCGCCGGCGGCGGCGAAGGCGAGCGCCATCGCCCGGCCGATCCCGTTGCCCGAGCCGGTCACCACTGCGGTCTTGCCGTCAAGCCTGGTCACTGTTGGTCTCCTCTTTCGTGTACGGATGAGATGGGCGTCGATCCTTCGGAACCGGCTGAACCCGGCGGTGGGCGCCCGAAGGCGCCGCGGGCGGCGAGCGTCCCGATCTGCTGGTCCTGGTAACCGAGGAGCTCGGACAGCACCAGGTCGGTGTGTTCGCCGCGTTGCGGCCCGCGAAGGTAGGTGGGTGGATCGGCGCCGACCCGCACCGGGCTGCGCACCTGACGCACGGTGCCGAAACGCGGGTGCTCCGTCTCGACGATCAAGCCGCGGGCAACCGTGTGCTCGTCCTGCAGCGCCTGGGCAACCGTGTTCACCGGCCCACAGGGCACTCCGGCCGCGCGCAGGTCGGCCAGCCAGGCCTCGGCTGTTCGACGCACGAAGATCGATTCCAGTTCTCCGACGAGCTCTGCTGCGTGCGCGCGCCGATCGGCGAAACTCAGATAGCGCGGGTCGGTCGCCAACTCGGGCCGGCCGAGCACCCCGGTGAGGCGCTGCCAGAACTTCTCCTTCGGGCAGGCCACCACGATCCATCCGTCCGCGGCCGGGAACGCCTGGAACGGCACCAGTGAGGGATGCGCCGAGTGGTGCGTGCGGCTGGGAACGAAGTCACCGTTCAGCTGCCAGATCGCTGGATAGGTCAGCATCGACAGGGCGGTGTCGAAGAGGCTCACATCGCAGTCGGACCCGATTCCGTCGCGGCGCGCCGCGTGCACTCCGGCCAGGATCGAGATGGCAGCGACCAGCCCACCGGAGTAGTCGACCAGCGAGAGACCCGACTTCGTAGGTGGTCCGTCCGGCTCACCGGTGATGTCCATCCAGCCGGCGAAACCCTGCAGCACATAGTCATAACCCGGCTCCGCCGCCCGTGGCCCGGGCATTCCGAAACCGGTCAGCGCACAGCACACGATCTGCGGGTTCAGCGGGGCCAGGCTCTCGTAGGTGATCCCGATCCGGGCCGGCACATCGCCACGCAGGTTGGAGTACACCACGTCGCTGACCCGCACCAAGTCCTCGAACACCTCGCGGCCGGCAGTGCTGCTGAGGTCGAGTTCGATGCTCTGCTTGTTGCGGTTGAACGCCTCGAAGAACAGGCTGTCCTCGCCCGCGGCGTACGGCGGCACGTAGCGCCCGACATCGCCACCGGTGGACGGGTCCTCGATCTTGATCACCTCGGCGCCGAGATCGGCCAGGTGCATGCTGCCGAACGGGCCCGCCCCGTACTGCTCCAGGGCGAGGATCCGGATGTCGGCCAGCGGCTTCACCGGGTGACCGCCCCTCGCGGGCGGGCGATCGGCGCGCTGCGGCTGAGCAGGCGACACATGAGGCACTCCTGTCAGAGGTAGTTGGTCGAGATTCCGCCGTCGAGCACGATGACCTGGCCGGTCAGCCAGCTCGCCGCGTCCGAGGCGAGGAAGCAGGCAAGTCCGGCGGCGTCCTCGGGACTCCCGAACCGGCCGAGCGGCACCCGGTCCAGTCGCAACTGCCGGGCGGCCGGGTCGGCGAAGAACTGTTCGACGTGCGGGGTCATGATCGGTCCGGGCGCCAGTGCGTTGACCCGGA
>JBBQFE010000373.1:0-3834 GCA_038321605.1 Mycobacteriales bacterium
TGCCGGCCGCGCCACCGATGCCCAGGATCTCGCCGCGCCTGACCTCGATCGTGTTGGGTCCCGAACCCGCGGTGACGACAGCGTCGGCCCGCAGCACGATCTCACCCTTGACCGGTGCCTGGCGGCGTTCCAGGGCCGCGACCCGCCGTCCTGCCATGGCCTCGACGACTGCGTTCTCGTCGGCCTGATCAGCGAGGAACTCCTGAACCAGCGCGCCGTCGCGGAGCACCACGATGCGCGTGGCGACCGACAGCACCTCACGCAGGCGGTGCGTCACGAAGACCACGCACGCTCCCCGCTCGGCTGCCTCTCGCATCCAGCCGAGGACGGTGGCGACCGCACCCTCGTCCAGGGTCGAGGTCGACTCGTCGAACAGCAGCACATCGGGCCGGCGCGCGAGGGTGGCGGCGATCTCGACCAACCGCTGCTCGTTGTTGGGAATTCTGCCGATCGCTGCGTTCACCTTGATATCGGTGAGACCGTAGGCGTCGAGCAGGGTGCGTTGCCAGTCGCCCGCACCGTTCTGGAACTCGGTGCGCTCGGGCGGGTCCAGGATCAGCTCGAGGTTCTGTCCCACGGTCAGTTCGTCGATCAACGACCCGTCCTGGTAGACACATGCAACCTTCGTCGAGCCGGGAGTGCGGTAGTGCCGCGGGTTCAACTCGTCACCGGCGAAGCGGATCGAGCCGGAGTCTGCCTTGTGGATGCCCGCCACGATCTTGACGAAGGTGGACTTTCCGGAGCCGTTCTCACCGACCAGGCCATGCACCGTGCCGGCCGCGAACTCGACCGTGACCTCGCGAAGCGCCAGGGTCGGGCCGAAGGACTTCGTCACGTCGACCGCGACCAGGCCGGCTGTGCGAGCGTCCGGCAGCGTGCCCTGATCGAGTGTGGAATTGGTCGAGGTCACGCACTTCTCCTTTGTCGAGCGGGGTTCCCGGCGGCACGTGGGGGGCGTGCCGCCGGGAACAACCAGTCAGCTGCTTAAGCGCCGAGCACCTTCGTCAGCAGGGCGGTGGGCATCAGGGTCGGGCCGGGGTAGCTTGCGCCCTGGTCCGCCTTGTAATCACCCTTCTGTGCCAGTGCGAACGGCAGCGGGAAGATCAGGGTCGCCGGTACGGACTCGCCCGCCAGCTTCGCCATCACGGCCGAGAGCGCGATGTTGCCCTCGAAGTTGATGCTGGTCGAGTAGGCGAGCTTCCAGGCCTTCGGCGTTCCCTGATCGGCTTCCCAGAGCTTGAGCAGCGAGTTGTCCGACGTCCAGGTCACCTGGTTGGGAACCTGCACCTTGGCCTTCTGGTACGTCAGGACGATGTTGGCAGTCTCCTTGGCGTAGTCGTACAGGATCGCGTCGACCTTCTGGCCACTGGCGATCAGGGCAGAACTGGCCGAGACCGTGCCGCTGTCGCTCCAGCCGGTGTTGGACTTGTTCACGACCTTGATGCCCGGTGCGTTCTGAGAGAAGTACTGCTCGGCGCACTTCTCCCAGCCGGCGCCCTGCGGGTTGCCGGGGGTACCGGTGAAGAACGCCACGCTGCCGGTGTTGTTGAGCATCTTCGCGGTCGTGGTCGCCATCTGGGTACCGTCGTCGCAGAAGTCGGACTGCACCTGGGTCAGCACCGCCTTGACCGCGTCCGCCCCGGGCGTGCCACCGAACGCGGCAACCGGAATGCCGGCGTTGGTCGCGCTCTGGAAGCCGGCCGTCATGGCCGCACCGAAGTCGTCGTAGGTCACGATGCCCGCAACGCCCTTGGTGATCAGGGTGCGCAGCTGGGAGTTCATGGTCTGCAGATCACCGCCGGCCTGGAGGTAGATCACCTTGCCGATATCCGGGTAGGACGTTGCCTGCAGGGTGATCGCGGCCCGGGTGATGTGGCGCCACAGGTCGGCACCGGAGCCATCCAGGATGCCCAGTTCCTTCTTGCCGGAGCCGATGGTGCACTCCTGGGTCTGGGTGCAGGCGTAGGCCTTGTCGATCTGGTCCTGGGTGTAGGTCGCGCCCGCGGCGGTAAGACCCTTGACGATCAGCGGATCGAGCTTGCCCGCCTCGACCGTGTCGGTGAGGAAGGCGGTCTTGAGGATCGCCGCGGTGTCGGCGGCACTCACGGGCGCGGCCGAAGTGGTGGCGGCGCCTGCGCCCGAGGTGGTCGAGCCGCCGGTGGTCTTGCTGCTGGAACACGCTGCCAGCAGGACGAGCGCGATGCCTGCGGCGGCAACGGCGACCACTCGCGACCTACGTCGTGAGGGGCCCCCGGGTCGGGAGTCAGCGGTGCTGTTCATTCATGATCCTTTCGTGGATCGGGATAGTGGCGATCTGGAGCGCTTCTTGTGCAGGTTGCGAAAGCCGCTGACCGAGCCGACCAGCATTGCCGCGATCAGGACGACGCCCTGAACCACGGCTTGAATACCCGAAGCCCAGCCTGCGATCTGGACGTCTTGATTGATGAAGGCGAGAAAGAGCGCACCTGCTAGGACGGCACCGGGATGCACCCGGCCACCGGCCAACGAGGCGCCGCCCAGGACCACTGCGACGATGCTGGCCAGCTGGTACGGATTGCCCAGCGAGAGCGTGGGAGTGCCGATCGTGCCGGCCAGCAACACTCCGCCGATGGTGTAGAAGAGACTGGCCAGCACGTAGGTCCCGCCACGCAGCCGGCGCACCTGAATGCCCTGATAGCGACTGGTCATGATGCTGGTGCTGGCAGCTGAAAGCCGTCGCCCACCGAGGGTGCGGCTGAGCAGGACGCTGAGCAACAGCGCCAGCACGATGCCCAGGATGAGGGTGTAGCTGACGCCGTGCACGGTATGGCTGCTGAAGTCCAGCCAGTTCTTGGGCAGCGAAAGACTGTTCGCGCCGCCCTCGTACCAGACCGTCGCGATGCCGAGCATCACCTGACCGGTCGCCAGGGTCGAGACCAGCGGGCTCAGCTTGAGGAACTCGACGGCGATGCCGTTGATGAGCCCGCACAGCAGGCCGACCACGATTGCCGCAACCAGCCCTTTGATCACGTGCGTCTGTTCACCGTTGCTGTAGCGGACGAATGCCAGGCCGACGAGGGTGATCACCGAAGCCGAGCTGAGGTCGATGCCACCGGTCCCGATCACCAGGGCTTGTCCCAGTGAGGCGATGACCAGCACGCCGATCAGCGGAGTCAGGGTCGACAGGCCGCTGAATTTGATGCTGCTGGGAAAGGCGATGACGCTGACGATGATCATGATCAGGGTGACGACCCAGGCCACCGCAAAGGGCGATACCCGCAACCACAGGTCCGTCCGGGGATTGTGTCGGGTTGCCGTGCCGGTGGCGGGATCCGGCACCGGCGGCCCGGGCTGGGTCGCTGTCTGGTCGGGGTGCGTCACGCCTTCACCTTTCTGAGCTGCGGTGATCCAGGTTGCGATGCCCTGATCGGCGGTGACCTGAGGTGGGGTTGTGGACGGCTGCGGAGTGGGCGGAGCTGCCGCGCCTGCGGTCACTCGAGGCCATGTCGCCGGGGTTTCGATCTGGTTTCGCTCAAGTTAGACGGCCAAAGGCTCGCTGTCTAGTAGCAATTCACAGTTGTTATCTGACAACAACCATCGGGCGAACCTCGGCCGGACTGGCACTGTAGGCCGAAACTCGTCTGGTTCGTGTAAGCCCGTTAACACAGGGATATAACGTCCGGCACGTTGATTCGAAGCCGACGGATGACTGCGTCCGGCTGTGTAAAGACATGTGAAGTAGGACTAGACGCACGATGCTCTGCTTGCTAGGTTGCATCGGTGGCCGCTGTCATGCGACAGCCTCGCCCACACCCTGGTAGCGCGCGCCGAAACTGTTCGCGTGGCGCTGCGCCT
>JBBQFE010000374.1:0-3833 GCA_038321605.1 Mycobacteriales bacterium
TGTGGTCGCTGCCGGCCACCAGGTCGGCCCGCTCCCGCCGGTTGATGACGTCGTACGGGGGCGAGTAACGCGTGCCCAGGTCCGAACCCGTAGCCGTGTAGCGGCTGGCTCGGAAGGGAGCGAGCGAGAGGCCGCCTGTGGGGCTGTTTTCCTGCGCGCCGATGGTCACGAGCGCCGATGCTACCCAGCCCGGGAGGGTAGGCGATGATCGTGCGCATGAAAGCCTCTGCCGATTCACTCGCCCGGTCCTTCGATGTCGCCCTGCTGGACCTCGACGGCGTGGTCTACGTCGGCGAGCAGCCGGTCGACAACGCCGCCGAGTCGCTGGCCGCGGCTCGCGAGGCAGGTATGCGACTTGCCTTCGTCACCAACAACGCCTCCCGGACGCCGAACCAGGTTGCGGCGCTGCTGAGTGGACTGGGAGTTCCTGCTCAACCGGCTGACGTGATCACCTCTTCGCACGCGGCAGCGCACTACCTGGCCGATCGGTTGGCGCCCGGCGCAGCGGTGCTGGTGCTCGGCACGACCGGCCTCATCGAGGCGGTCACGGAGCGGGGGCTGGTCCCCGTGTTCTCCGCCGACGACGCGCCCCAAGCCGTGGTGCAGGGGTACTCACCGGATCTGGGCTGGCACGCGCTGGCCGAAGGGATGGTCGCCATTCGCCAGGGCGCTACCTGGATCGCCACCAACCTGGACCCGACGGTGCCCTCACCGCGCGGCCCGCTGCCGGGCAACGGATCTCTCGTTGCCGCTCTCCAACACGCGAGCGGCGTGACCCCGATAGCTACCGGAAAACCCGATCCGACCATGCACGCCGAGAGCGTCCAACGGTCGGGTGCCAAGAACCCGCTCGTGGTCGGTGACCGCCTCGACACCGACATCGAAGGAGCCCGACGGGTTGGCTGCGATGCGCTGCTCGTGCTGTCCGGCGTCACGACGGCCACCGATCTGTTGCGAGCCGGTGAACTGCACCGTCCCGATTACCTCGGGCACGACGTCAGCGCCCTGCTGCGGCAACAGCCCGCGGTCGACATGCACGGCACCGACGTACGGTGCGGTTCAGTTGTGGTGCGCCGACGGGGGTCCCGACTTGCGGTCGACATCGCGCCGATCACGCAGCCCCCGGCCGACGCAGGCACCGACGCAGCGAACGGGTCGGCGGACGCCGGCGACGGTCTGGATGCACTGCGCGCGTTGGCGGTGGCCTCCTGGGCCGCGCTGGATGCGGGCGCGACGGTGACCGCCATCACGGTCGCTGATGAGCCGACCCGGAAGCTGTTAACCGGTCTGGGCCTGCAGACGAAGAGCTGAGGTCCACGCCGCAGCCGCTCCCCGGTACGGTTGCAGGCGTGACAGACCCTGCCGAGCCGTACCGCGGCGAGCCGACGAACGAGAGCCCGGCTGCCCGTCAGATCGCTGCCGCGGTGACACTTCTCGACGACGTCGATCAACTTCCGCTCGCCCAGCGGGTCACCCGTTTCGAGGCGCTGCACGACGAACTGCAGGGCGCGCTGACCGACCTAGACCGTGGTTGAGCCGGTCACCGGCAATGGTTCGCAGGCTCCGGCTGGATGCTGAGCTGGTTCGACGCCAGCTCGCGAGGTCGCGTGAACAGGCGGTCGAGCTCATCGACGCTGGACGGGTGCAGGTGCGCGGTACGACCGCAGGGAAACCCGCCACGGGCGTCGACATGGACACCCCGATCCGGGTGATCAGCGATGTCGACGACCCGGGCTACGCCTCTCGTGGCGCACACAAGCTCGTCGGCGCGCTCGACGCGTTCGACATCGCGGTCGCCGGACGCCGGTGCCTCGACGCCGGTGCCTCGACGGGCGGTTTCACCGACGTCCTGCTGCGGCGCGGAGCGCGTGAGGTGATCGCGGTCGATGTCGGCTACGGGCAGCTGGTGTGGGCCCTGCAGTCCGACTCACGGGTCCAGGTGCACGACCGCACGAACGTTCGCCGTCTCGAGCCCGACCAGATCGGCGGACCCGCCGACCTCACGGTCGCCGATCTTTCGTTCATCTCCCTGTCGCTGGTGTTACCGGCACTGACCCGCTGCACCACCGCCGACCTGTTGCCCATGGTGAAGCCCCAGTTCGAGATCGGCCGGGAAAGGCTCGGAAGCGGAGGTGTCGTGCGGGACCCCGCACTCAGGGCGGAGACTGTGCTTGCGGTCGCCGAGGCGGCCCACCGGTTGGGCTGGGGGACCGCCGGGGTGGTTCGCAGCCCGCTGCCCGGTCCCAGCGGCAATGTCGAGTTCTTCCTCTGGCTCCGCCAGGATGCCGCCGCACCGGACCCGACTGCCATCGAGCACGCGGCCAGCGAACCACCACGGGAGAAGTCATGAGATCCGCACTACTCGTCGTCCACACCGGGCGCGCCGACATCCGGGATCTCGCCGCGCTGGTCATCGCACGTCTCAACAGCGCCGGGTTCGAGGTCTGGATCAGCGAACCGGAGGCTGCCGACCTCACCCGGGACCGGGAGGGCCTGGCTGCGCTACACATTCTGCAGGGCAGCGAAATCGTGGCCGGTACCGAGATTGCGATCGTGCTCGGCGGGGATGGCACCTTCCTGCGTGCCGCAGAGAGCGCCCGACTGGCAGGTGTTCCGCTGCTGGGCGTCAACCTCGGCCATGTGGGCTTCCTCGCCGAGACCGAACTCGACGCCCTCGAGGCGACGGTCGCCGCCGTGGCGGACCGCCGTTACCTCGTCGAGCAACGGCTGACCCTGGACGTCACCGCGACCCTCGACGGCGAGGTGATCGCCTCGGACTGGGCGCTGAACGAGGTCTCGGTCGAGAAGAGCGCCCGTGAGAAGATGCTCGAGGTCGCGGTCTCGGTCGATGAGCGTCCGTTGCTCCGCTTCGGATGCGATGGAGTCATCTGTGCCACCCCCACGGGCTCCACCGCGTACGCGTTCTCCGTCGGTGGCCCGATCGTGTGGCCGAACGTCGAGGCGATGCTGGTGGTGCCGAACGCAGCGCATGCGCTGTTCGACCGGCCGCTGGTGGTCGCGCCCGATTCGGTGATCCGACTCGACCTGCTGCGGCCTGACCATCCGGGCGTGATGAGCTGTGACGGGCGTCGATCGCACGACCTGCCACCGGGAAGCCAGCTTCGGGTGGAGCGCGGCGAACGGCCGATCCTGATCGCCCGGCCACATCCGACGCCGTTCGGTGAGCGCCTGGTCGCCAAGTTCCAGCTGCCGGTGCGGAGTTTTCGCGATGGTGGGCCCACTACTGTCTAGAGCGTGCTGGAGGAAATCCGCATCCGCGGACTCGGGGTGATTTCTGATGCCGTGCTCGAATTCGGGCCCGGGCTGACGGTGGTCACCGGCGAGACCGGCGCCGGTAAAACCATGGTGCTCAGTGGCCTGGCGCTCCTTTTCGGCGGACGTGCCGACTACTCGCGCGTCCGACCGGGAGCCGAGGCCGCCAGCGTCGAGGGTCGGCTGAGCCTCAGCCCGGGCTCATCAGAAGCTGATCAGGTGACCGAGGCGGGCGGCGATCTCGAGGCCGGCTCGATCCTGCTGCTGCGCAGGGTTGTCGGTGCCAACGGTCGATCACGGGCGGTGGCCGGTGGCGCCACCGTTCCGGCAGCAGTGCTGACGCGCTTGGCCGATGGTCTATTGGCAGTGCACGGGCAGTCCGATCAACAGCGGTTGACCCAACCCGTCGAGCAGCGTGCCACCCTCGACCGCTACGCGGAGGTCGATCTGACCGAGACCAGGGCCGCTTTCGAGCGCTGGCGCGGACTGGCCGAGGAGTTGCATCGACGGCTCCGGGACGCCCGCGAACTCGAACTGGAGGCCGAGCTGCTCCGCCACGG
>JBBQFE010000375.1:0-3833 GCA_038321605.1 Mycobacteriales bacterium
AGATCCGAGACCCGCACCCCGGCGACATCGTGGTGTTCAAGGCACCGGTGGACTGGAACGAGGGCGGCGGGGTGACCCTGTCGTCCAACCCCGTCGTACACGCGGCGCAGTGGTTCGGCCAGTTGGTGGGCGTGGTGCCACCGAGTGAGAAGGACCTGGTCAAGCGGGTGATCGCGGTCGGTGGGCAGACCATCCAGTGCTGCGATACCAACGGCAACGTCCAGGTATCCGACCACGGCGTCAACGGGCCATGGCGGAGCCTCAGCGAGCCCTACATCTTCGAGCCCAGTCCCTGGTCCAACCCGACCTCGCCGGGAGTTCGCGCACCGGGTGACACCCGCAGCTTCGGCCCGGTGACCGTACCTGCCGGCCGGCTCTGGGTGATGGGTGATCACCGCAGCGACTCCGCCGATTCCCGCTACCACTGCGGTGACGGCGGGGTAGGGGCCAAGTGCGACCCGAGGGCCAGCACCGTCGGGGTGCCGGACGTCATCGGAAAGGCCGTGGTCATCGCCTGGCCGCCGTCGCGATGGCGCACCCTGGGCACCCCCAGAACGTTCGCCTCCCTCGGAATGCCGGGTGCAGCCGCGATCGTCAGCGAACCGGCACCGGCAGCCCTCGTCGGAGTCGGTGCTCTGGCACTAGGTCGGAACCGTCGTCGCCGCAGCCGTCGTCGGGCAGCCGGTGCAGAGAAAGCCTGATGGCCGGCCCTGATCCTGTGCCGAAGGCCGAATTTCGGCTGGCCGGCCGGGTCATTCTGCTCGATGCCGACGACCGGGTACTGCTCATTCACGAACGTTCCGACATCGGCAGCGAACAGACCCATTGGCTCGTTCCCGGTGGCGGGGTCGAGCACGCAGAGAGCACTGCCGAAGCGGCCGCGCGCGAACTGGCCGAGGAAACCGGCCTGCTGGTCCTGATCACCGATGCCGAACCGGTGCACATCGAGCGGCACAGCTGGTCCCACGCCGGCAAGCACTTCGACCAGACCAACCACTACTTTCTCGCCCGTACCGCGGCTCGACGTCCGGCGGCCGAACCTCGTTCGCTCACCGACCTGGAGAAGTCCATCGTGCTGGGCTGGCGTTGGTGGAGCATCGAGGACCTCGCGGCCAGCACCGCCGAGATCTGGCCGGCGAATCTTGCCGACCTGCTGCGCCGACACCGCAGTGGCTGAGCCGGGCAGGGCGGCCGTGCCCTCGGTCCCGGTCCAACGGACGGCCGGACGGGTGCTGCTCATCGATCCGTGCGCCTCGGTGTTGCTGCTCGAACACCGACTGGGTGGGCCCGGTGCTGATTCGGTGTGGGCTGCCCCCGGCGGCGGCTGCGAGCACGGCGAGACGCCGGCCCAGGCGGCCCAGCGGGAGCTGTGGGAGGAATGCGGCATCGAGGTGGAGCTCGATCCACACCGAAAGGCCGATCACGTGGAGCGCCGCGACTGGCGCACTGCCGTCACTGCCTACCATCAGACTGATCATTTCTTCGTGGTCGCTGTGCCCCACCGACCAGCAGTTCGGGTGGGCAGATCCGAACGGGAGGTGGCAACGGTGACCGATGAGCGTTGGTTCACCGTCGGCGCGCTGGGTGAGCTCGGGGTCCGCTTCGAACCGGTTGCGCTGCCCGAGCTGCTGCGGGCGAACCGATGAGCCCCGTTCCGCCGCCGACGCTGCGCCTGGAACGCCAGTCCTGGCGAAGCGGCTCGGGATTGCTCGCCGCCATCGACGAGGTCGGCCGTGGTGCGTTGGCCGGACCTGTTTCGGTGGGCGTGGTGCTGCTGGCCGCCGACACCAAGCCTGCCCCCTTCGGAGTCGCGGACTCCAAACTGCTGACCGCGCAGGCCAGGGTCCAGCTCGTGCCCAGGATCCGGCGGTGGGCCCTGGACTGCGCGGTCGGGCATGCCTCGGCCGCCGAGATCGATCGGATCGGCATCATCGCCGCCCTGCGGTTGGCTGCCGAGCGTGCGGTGACACGGCTGCACCGGCAGCCGGAGTGGGTGCTGTTGGACGGAAACCACGATTACCTCACCCGCCGCGACCAACCGGCACTGTTTCAGACGCCGGACGCCGAGGACGACGCCGGACGCTGGCGGTGCACCGTGCCCGTCCGCACCGTCGTCAAGGGTGACCTGAGGTGTTCGTCGATCGCAGCGGCCTCGGTGCTGGCCAAGGCCGAGCGGGACGCGATGCTGGTGGGCCTGGCGGCCGAGTATCCCGAGTACGGCTTCGAACTGAACAAGGCCTATGCCTCACCTCGACACCTCGCGGCCCTGGCGGAGCGGGGACCATGCGAGATCCACCGCAGATCCTGGAACTTGCCGGGCATCGGTGCCGCTGTGGCCGGCATGCAGCATGATGAGCAGATGAGTATGGGAGCTGTGTAGGCCGATGACGAACGCAGCTGAATGCGCTCACGAGAATGGTGTGGTTGCCCGATGAGTGCAGAAGACCTGGAGAAGTACGAGACCGAGATGGAGCTCCAGCTCTATCGCGAGTACAAGGACATCGTCGGCCAGTTCAGTTATGTGGTCGAGACGGAGCGCAGGTTCTACCTCACCAACGACGTGCAGCTGGTACCCAAGAACGCCGACGGCGAGGTGTACTTCGAGGTCACGATGCGCGATGCCTGGGTGTGGGACATGTACCGGCCGGCTCGTTTCGTCAAGAACGTCAGGGTGCTGACCTTCAAGGACGTGAACGTCGAGGAGCTGGAGAAGGCGGATATCGACCTGTCCGGCAAGGGCCCGTTCAGCGTCTGAGCACGCCGCCGTCCACAGGCAGCGACTGTCGTCCACAGATCGCCCGCAAGCACTGATTCCTGCACGGCCGTAGGGCACGGTCGAAGCATGAACTTCAAGGATGCGCTCGGACGCTACGGCGAGGCCGTGGCCGCGAGGTGCCTGCGCGAGGCCGGGTTCGAAATCCTTGACCGCAACTGGCGGTGCGCGCGCGGCGAGATAGACATCGTCGCTCTGGACCGGGATGTGCTGGTCATCTGCGAGGTCAAGACCAGGTCCTCCGCGTGGTTCGGAGATCCCGCCGAGGCGGTCGGCTTCGTCAAGGCGCAGCGGTTGAGGCTGCTCGGCGTGCAGTGGCTGGCCGAGCATGCCGGCAGCTGGGCGAGCGTCCGCTTCGACGTGGTGAGCATCCTGGCGCGAGCCGAGGGTCCGGCACAGGTGCGGCATCTGCGCGGGGCCTTCTGATGGGCCTGGCGAGAACCTGCGCGGTAGCCCTGATCGGGGTCAGCGGCCGGTTGATCGAGGTCGAGGCCGATCTGTCCTCCGGCCTGCCGGGGTTGACCTTCACCGGGCTGCCGGACGTTGCCGTGACCGAGGCGCGCGAACGGATCCGCGCCGCGGTCGTCAATTCCGGATTCGGCTGGCCGGCGCAGCGGATCACCGTCGCCCTGCTGCCGGCTGACGTCCGCAAGAACGGTTCGGTCTTCGACCTCGCGCTGGCGCTTGCCGTGCTGGCAGCGGCCGGTGACATACCGCCTCGGGCGATCAACGACGTCGTGTGGATCGGGGAGTTGGGCCTCGATGGACGGTTGCGGGCGGTGCGCGGGGTGCTGGCAGCCGTGCTGTGTGCACGCGCCGCGGGCATCCCCACGGTCGTCGTGCCTTCCGGAAATGCCGCGGAGGCGTGCCTGGTGGATGGCGTCGAGGTGCACACCGCGGGCTCGCTGGGTGAGGTGTTGCGTGCGCTGCGAGGCGAAGGCAGTCCGCTGCCGCTGGCTACCGGCGGCGACCCCGTTGCCGGTCCGGCCGGGGCAGACCTTGCGGATGTGGTCGGCCAACCGGTGGCACGCCGTGCGCTGGAGGTCGCGGCCGCGGGTGC
>JBBQFE010000376.1:0-3830 GCA_038321605.1 Mycobacteriales bacterium
TAGCACCTCAAGCTAGCGCGTCTGCCATTCCGCCACCCGGACGAGTGCGAAACGAGAGTCTAGCCGACCGTCCGCCACCGGACGCACACTGGTAGGAAGGAACAATGACCGTAGACGACGCCTCCGCCGCGATGACCAACTCGACGCAACCGGCCCAGGACGAGGTCATCGGTCTGCTGTCCGAGCTCATCCGGATCAACACCTCGAATCCGACCCACCCCGAGCGTCCCGCTGCCGAATGGGTGGCGCAGAAGTTGGACGAGGTGGGCATCGACTCGGTGATTCTGGAATCCGAGCCGGGCCGCGCCTCCACCATCGCCCGGATCAAGGGCACCAACCCCGAGCGCAGCCCGCTGCTGATCCACGGCCACCTCGACGTCGTACCCGCCGAGAAGTCCGAATGGTCAGTGGACCCGTTCGCGGGCGAGGTCAAGGACGGCTACGTCTGGGGTCGCGGCGCGGTGGACATGAAGGACATGGACGCGATGACGTTGGCGATCATGAGGCACTGGGCGCGCACCGGGGTCCAGCCCGAGCGCGACATCGTCCTGGCCTTCGTTGCCGACGAGGAGGCCGGCGGCCGGCAGGGCGCGCACTGGCTGGTGGACAACCATGCCGACTACTTCGCCGACTGCACCGAGGCGATCAGTGAGGTCGGCGGCTTCTCCGTCACCGTCGGCGGCGACCTGCGGATGTACCTGATCCAGACCGCGGAGAAGGGCATCGGCTGGCTGAAGCTGCGGGCCGAGGGCCGCCCCGGTCACGGCTCGATGGTGCATCAGGACAACGCGGTGACCGCCTTGGCCCGAGCTGTGACCCGGATCGGTGAACACGAATTTCCGGTGCACGTGACGCCCACCGTGCGGCAGTTCCTGACCACCCTGGCCGAGGTGACCGGGCTGCCCATCGACCCCGATGACCCGGCGGCGGCCCTTCCGCACCTCGGCGGCATGGCCCGGATGATCGGAGCCTCGATCCGCAACACCGCCAACCCCACCGGGCTCACCGCCGGCTACAAGGCGAACGTGATTCCATCCAGCGCCGAAGCGGTCATCGACAGCCGCTTCCTGCCCGGCTACGAGGCGGAACTGTTCGACACCATCGACTCGATCATCGCCGAAGCCTCCGGCCCGGGCACGTCCATCTCGCGCGAGATGATCACCAGGGACATCGCCGTCGAGACGGATTTCAACGGCGCGATCGTGGACGAGATGGGCGCCGCACTTCGAGCCGAGGACCCCGGGGCGGTCGTCGCGCCGTACCTGATGTCCGGCGGGACCGATGCGAAGTCCTTCTCCGGACTCGGCATTCGCAACTTCGGCTACTCACCGCTGCTGCTCCCAGCCGACCTCGACTTCTCCTCGCTCTTCCACGGCATCGACGAACGGGTGCCGGTGAGCTCGTTGCAGTTCGGCGTGCGGGTGTTGGACCGATTCCTGCGCGCCTGCTGACAACCCGCTTGCTGACAGCCCGCTTGACGAAAACGCGCCCTCCTGAGCACCAGCAGAAGCGCCTGCGACGAGTCGGTCAGAATCGGGCGGTCAGGAGATGAGTCCCGGCATGGGCACTGCCTCCGCGGGACGGCGCTTTCGTCGGAGCAGTACCTGACGCGAACCGTCCTCGTACTTGCGGACCCTGGCCAGTTCCCAACCGCCGTACTCGGCGTGCAGTGCCAGGCGCACTGCGGCGTTCACCCTGGTCACGTCTGACGGGATCCGCAGCGGTGCGTACTCCCAGTCCGGATCAGAGTCCACCATGTTCTGGTTCGGCATCAGGTAATTGTGCCCTGATGCCCCGCCGCTCGCGCAAGCCGCCCTTATCCAGACTGCGGGTCGGTGGGATCGATGGGCCAGGCATGTCGTGGGTAGCGGCCTCGCAGTTCGGCACGCACCTGCGGGTAGCCCTGGCGCCAGAAGGACGCGAGGTCAGCAGTCACCCCGACGGGCCTGCCCGCCGGAGAGAGCAGGTGCACGACGACGGGTACGCGCCCACCGGCGATTCTCGGGGTATCCGTCCAGCCGAGAATCTCCTGCAGTTTCACCGCCAGTACCGGCGCGGCGCCTTCGAGGTAGCTGAGCCGGCCTCGCCGACCGGACGGGAGCTCTATTCGCTCCGGGGCCAGCTCGTCGAACCTGCTCGCCGCAGGCCAGGGCAGCAACCGGCGGAGGGCCTTGGCCAGATCGATGTTCGCCAGGTCGGCGCGGCGGCGGACACCCCGGAGGTCGGGTAGCAGCCAACTGTCCAGCGACCCCAGCAGGGCCTGGTCGCTCACATCTGGCCACGGTTCGCCCAGCTCTGTATGACAGAAGTCCATTCGCGCCCGCAACGAGGTGCTGCCGTCCCGCCACGGCAGCAGTGCCAGTCCCTCTTCGGCCAACCCTGACCGCAGCGCCTGTTCGATGGCGGCCGGACTCGGCCGTGGCTGCGGTGACTGGCGCAGCACGATCGCACCGAGTTGCTCGGTGCGAGTGAAGAGCAGGTCGCCGTTGACCCAGCCGTTGACCTCGGCCTCGACGAGCAGACCTGCTCCGATGTCGCGCGCGGTCGCCTCGTCGAGCACCGCAGCCAGCCTGATCCGCGCGTCGGTCCTGCCCGGAAAGCGGTCTGCCTGCGCAACGGCCAACCACCCGGCGGTTCGCAGGCCGGAATTCTCAGCCAGCTGTGCGCCGGTGCCGCCTGCCATCAGATAGGACGTCGAGCCGACCCTGCGTGCCCGGGCCAGCCGCTCGGGAAAGGCCAGGCCAGCCACGATCGCAGCGGCCCGGTCGTCGGGAACCGCGCGCGGCACACCGGCCGACTGCTTCCCGCCGGCGCGTGGACCGCCGCTACCTGGAACGCGGGCTTCGGAGGCAGCGCTGGTGAGTCGACCGACCTCGGCACGCCAGACAGCAGTGGCTGCTCGATCACCGCCGGAGCGCAGCGCCCGCCACACAGCAAGCAGGTCGTCAAGTTCGGCCGAACCTGCGCTCGAGCGACGACCGTCCCCGGACAGGATCGCCACCACTTCGGCGGCGCGCGGGAGCCCGATCCGCTTGGCGCCGTCCAGCAACCCCCGAGCCAGCCGGGGGTGCACACCCACTGTCGCCATCACCCGTCCGCGAGCTGTGATGCGCCCCTCGGTATCGACCGCGTCGAGCAGCTTCAGCAGTTGCTCAGCTGCCGCCATCGCGGGCGCCGGCGGCTGGTCCAGCAGGGCAAGTCCAACCGCACGGGGACGACCCCAGCGGGCGACGGCAAGCGCGAAGCCGGCCAGATCGGCGACGGCGATCTCTGGTGCGGCATGTTCAGGCAGGTGCACCTGATCAGCGGCTGACCAGCAGCGGTAGGCCGTACCCGGCCCGAGCCGCCCCGAACGGCCGGCCCGCTGATCCGCCGATGCGCGCGAGACCCGCACGGTGACCAGGCTGCCCAGGCCACGGCTGTGATCGGTTCGCGGCTCCCGCGACAGGCCGGCGTCGACGACGACCCGAACTCCGGCCACGGTCAGGCTGCTCTCGGCCACCGCCGAACTGAGCACCACCCGGCGACGCGTCCCGGCCGCAAGCACCCGATCCTGGTCGGCTGCGGACTGCCGGCCTATCAGGGTCAGCACGTCGACCTCACCGCACCGGCCGTCCAGCCGCCTCGCGACCGCACCGATCTCAGCCTCACCGGGCAGGAACACCAGAACGTCGCCAACCTGCTCAGCCAGTGCTCGCAGCACCGTCGTTGCCACCTGGTCCAGCAGGCCAGGGTCGACTCGGCCGTCCCGTACCACCGGTGCGGGTCGCGGAGCAGGGCAGTAGACGATCTCTACCGGGTGCTGTTGTGCGCTCGCCCTTATGACGCCC
>JBBQFE010000377.1:0-3819 GCA_038321605.1 Mycobacteriales bacterium
GACGACAGGTGACCGGAGTCGGCTCCTCACGCCGCAGACGCCGACCGCGTTCGGACCGGTGCTGCCGACCTACTACAGCTGGAGCGACATCTCGGTCGACGACGCCACGCGCTACCAGACCGTCCGCGGCGTGGGCGCGGCGATGACCGAATCCGCCGCCAGCCTGATCGACGGCCTGCCGTCGGCGCAACGGTCCCAGGTGCTGTCCGACCTGTTCGGCCGCACCACGGGCGCCGGGATCAGCGTGGTCCGTACCCCCTTCGGCGCGACCGATTTCTCGCTGTCGGACTACACCTTCGACGACATGCCGTGGGGTAGGACCGACCCGGGCCTGACCTCGTTCAGCGTGGCGCGCGACAAGCTGCACCTGCTGCCGTTGCTCGCGGCGGCGCACGGCATCAACGCCGGACTCGCCGTGGTTGGCACCCCGTGGTCGGCGCCGGCCTGGATGAAGACGAACACCAACACCCACAACGGGTCGTTGGCCGCCCAGTACGAGGATGCCTACGCGCGCTACCTCGTCGATGCCGTCACCGCCTACCGAGCCGCCGGCGCTCCGGTGACCAGCCTGACCGTCACGAACGAGCCGGAGTCGCCGCAGGGTTGGTCGCCGTCGATGACGATGACGGCCGCGCAGCAAGCGGAGTTCGTCGGTGCCCACCTGCGCCCGGCGCTGAACTCGGCCGGCCTGTCGGGCGTGGGGGTCCTCGGTTACGACGGCAACTGGAGCGACCCGGCCTACCCGACCTCCGAGGTCACCGGGCCGTACGCCGCGTCCTTCGCCGGCACCGCCTTTCACTGCTACTCAGGGGACGAGACCGCGCAGGCCACCGTGGCGGCCGCCGCACCGGCGAAGAGCATCTGGACCACCGAATGCTCCGGCGGTGCCTGGGCATCCGACTTCGCCACCAACCTGCGCTGGAACGCCCACCACATGCTCATCGGAGCTTTCCGCAACTCCTCGACCGCGTCCGTGTTCTTCAACCTCGCGCTCAACCCGCAGGGCGGCCCGACCAACGGTGGCTGCACCAACTGCAGGGGAGTGCTGACGATCGACCCCGTCACGCACGCGGTCACCCGCAACGTCGAGTACTACCTGCTGGCGCATGTCGGCCGGTATGTCACGCCCGGAGCCGTCAGGATCGGCTCGACTGCCGCCAACTCCACCGGCGTGCAATCGGTGGCGTTCCGCAACCCCGACGGCAGTCACGTCCTGGTGCTGTACAACGAGGGCAACTCCGGCCAGCCGGTCACCGTGCTGTGGAACGGCCAGGCGGCGCGAGTGCAGATTCCCGCCGGCGCCGTGGAGACGCTGCGCTGGTAGGAACCGCCGCCTGAAGGCTGCTGTGGTGCACGACACTCGTGACATTGCTGAGAACTGTTGGTTACCAATGGCCCTGATGTCCGGTGCATTCCAGTGTGGCTGCGCTCACGCCGAGTCCGAAGCGGACGACGCGCCGGCCAGAGACTCGCGACCCGAACCGCAATGCCGAAACCCCAGCATCAATAAGGGTTCGGCACTCCGCCGATGTGGTCGAACTCTGCGCACAGCAGTCATCCTGGCAACCGGGCACCTGTGCGTTCGGAATGCGTCCGGTGGCGCGAGTGTTGCGAAGCCTCTCAATTCCCACGTCAGCAAACATCGACTTGATGCTTACCGCTGCTAGCGTTTTCGGCGACGGTTACTTCACAAACGCGAACCTGCGACAACGAGATATCGCGAAACCCGCGACAACGAGATACCGACGGGCACGGACGAACACACGTCTGCCGCCCGGGCCCGACAAGCGGCCCCTTCCCGAGCACGATCACCGCGCTGGCGCGCGCCCCCTGCGCTGCCGCGCGCCCTACCCGAGAGGAGCGACATTCATGACGACCATTTCGATGACCGAACCCGTGACCCATGACATGAACGCGCCGCGCCTGCTGTTGGTCAACGACGACCCTGAGTTCTCCGGAGCCGTCACCAGTGAGCTGGCCGGTGCCGGCTACGCGGTGACCTGCTGCTCGACCGGACAAGCCGCGATCGACGCGCTGGCGCGGGTCCGTCCCGACGTCGTCGTCGCCGACGTATCCCGCGAGCCCGACGGTTCGGGCTTCGACCTGTTGCGCCGCCTGCGCTCCGCCGAGCGTGACCGCGTGGTGCCGGTGATCCTGCTGGTCAGCCACGCCGACGACATCCTGACCGGGCTGCGTCTCGGCGCCGACGACTGCATCGCGCAGCCGGTGCGGATCTCCGAGCTGGCCGCGCGCGTCCAGTCCAAGACCAGCCGGCCGCCGGTGCCCGCGGACCTGGTGACGCGTGATCTGCACACCGGTCTGATCACCGAGAAGACCCTGATCGACGAGGCGTCCCGCGAGCTGTTCCGCGGCCGTCAGGTGGGCCGCCCCGGCGCCCTCGGCGTCGTCCAGCTCCAGGAGATGTCCCGGCTGGTGTCGAGATTCGGTGCCGGCACCACGACCGAACTGGCCGAACAGCTCGCAGACGTCCTGCGTGACAACCCGCTGCCGCTGGAGCGGATCGGGCTCGACTCCGACGGGCGGTTGCTCGTGCTGATGCCCGAGACGCGCCACGACGACGTCTACCGCCGTCTCGCCGACCTCGCGGCGGTCGTCGCAGCAACCCGGTTCAACGTGGGCAACGAGCACGTCCGGGTCACCCCCGTGTCGGGTTGGGCCACCTTCGCCAACGCCGTCACCGGGGACCAACTGGTGGAACGGGCGCGGACCGCCGCGGCTGCCGCGACCGGCCACCTCGACCTGATCCCGGTGGCCTGGACGGCGGAGTTGTCACGTCACCCGAAGGCGCCGTCGCCGGCGAAGATCGTCCGCACGGCCGTGCTGAACTGGCTGCGACTGCCCACGCAGGTGATGGCGACGTTCGTGCTCGGCATCGGCCTGCCTTTCTTGGTCTACGTGCTCTTCGGACGGTTCGGTATCGACGTCGCCGGCGGGGCGTACTGGGCGGTCATGGCCGCGTTGCTGATCACCGCCGCCAGCATCTGGATCGAGGGCTTCTTCGCGCTGGATCCGAAGCAGCCGCCGAAGGAACCGGGCGCGCCCTACCCGGCCGCGACCGCGATCATCGCTGCGTACCTGCCGAACGAGGCGGCCACCATCCTCGACACGATCGAGTCGTTCCAGCAGCTGGACTACCCCGGTGACCTGCAGATCCTGGTCGCCTACAACACCCCGAACCCGATGCCGATCGAGGACGAGCTGCGCGAGATCGCCGAGCTGGACCCGCGGGTCCAGCCGCTCAAGGTCACCGGCAGCACGTCCAAGGCCCAGAACGTCAACGCCGCGATGAGTCACGTCCGCGGCGAGTTCGTCGGCATGTTCGACGCCGACCACCACCCGGACCCGCTGTCGTTCCGCCGTGCCTGGCGCTGGCTCTCCAATGGCTACGACGTCGTGCAGGGCCACTGCGTCATCCGCAACGGTGCCGCCAGCCTGACCGCGCGAACCGTCGCGGTCGAGTTCGAGGCCATCTACGCGGTGAGCCACCCCGGCCGCGCGGCGCTGCACGGCTTCGGGCTGTTCGGTGGCTCCAACGGGTACTGGCGTACCGAGCTGCTCGCCCAGACCCGGATGCGCGGCTCGATGCTGACCGAGGACATCGACTCCACGCTGCGGGTGTTGAGCTCCGGCGCCAAGATCGCCTCGGACCCCGCGCTGATCTCTCGCGAGCTCGCCCCGACCACCCCCGGTTCGCTGTGGAAGCAGCGGATGCGCTGGGCGCAGGGCTGGTTCCAGGTGTCCCGCAAGCACCTGTGGTCCACGCTGCGTTCCGAGCACCTCACCCGCCGGCAGAAGACC
>JBBQFE010000378.1:0-3808 GCA_038321605.1 Mycobacteriales bacterium
CACCGACCGACGGCGTCCGGGAACCCGAGCCGGTCGGACTTGCGGTGGAGGTCGCCGTCGATGTCACGTTCGTCAGCAGCATGATCCCGAACTGGCGCCGCTGAACGTCCCACACCAGCAGGTTCTGCGCGGTGGAAGCCAGCGGATACACCGGTCCGAGTTGCCGATAGGTGCCATTGGGACGGATCAGGGTGGCCGCTGCCGACAATGGCTCGAGCGGCACCACCCCGTCGAAGGGTTGGTTCACCGGCTGCCACACCACCAGGCCGACCACGCTGTCCGTCGCGGCGCGCATGCCCGCCGGCAGGTAGGTGGTACTGCCGACCTGCTTGGCGGCCGCACTGAACCGCCGCACGGAGAAGTCCCGCAACGGGGCCCGGCCCGCAGGAGTGGAACTTGCCGAGTCCGACGTCGAGCCGGCGGTGACGGTGGCTGACGGTCCCGAAGTCGTGATCCTGCCCGGGTCGGCGAGCGCCGCCTCGACCAGCACCGATGAGCCCGGCTGGCTGGCCGGAAGAACCGCGTCGGCGTACCCGAGATCGGTGATGGTCAGATCACGGCTGACCGCGTACGCCTGCTGGCGGTCCCCGATGACCGCAAGCACCACCGACAGGCCGCGGTTGGTCAGCACCGATCGGGGACGGGCCAGATCTGGCAGCGTGATCCTTCGAACCACTCCTCCTGCGCGGTACTCCAGGGTGCCGGCACGGACGACCAGCGTGGCGGGGAGGCCGGCGGGCGCGGTCGGCGAACCGGACACGACGATGGACTTGCCGCTGGGACGCGAGGAGGGCTGCGGCTCACCGTGCACGATCAGCAATACCGCAACGGCGAAGAGCGCGGCGACTCCGAAGCCGGGATGGGCGGTCCAGTCAGGAAGTCTCGCGAGACGATGCCTTACGCGATGCGGGGATCCAGTCATTCTCGGAGCAGCTTAGCGAGTGACCGGTGGCCATCGCCCGGCCACGCAGTTGGGACCGCCCACACAGCTGCGACCGGGTGTGGCTCGGGCGTTGCTGCGGGCTCTGCTGCTCAGACAGCTGCCGGAGCGGCGGCCGGCACAGTGGTCAGCGGCAGCGAGATCTCCACCCGCAATCCACCCCCCGGCAGCGCCTCGGCCCTGATCGAGCCGTGGTGGGCATCGACGATCGCCCGCACGATGGAGAGTCCGAGGCCAGCACCACGCTGGGACGTCCGAGCCTTGCCGCCGCGACGGAAGGCATCGAAGAGCCCGAGCACCTCCTCGGGCGCCACGATCATCCCGCTGTTGGAAACCACGACGAGGGCGCGGCTGGACTTCGTGCCGCTGACCCCGGCGGTTCCGTTGGTGCCCGCCGAACCGGCGAGCCTCGGCGTGCTGGACACGACCTCGGTGTGGATCTGGACCCAGCCGTCGTTGATGTTGTAGCGGACGGCGTTCTCCACCAGGTTGCCGATCACCCGCTCCAGCAGCCGGGGATCTCCGGTGGTGGTGACCCGCGGTCCGTCGGCGGTTATCGAAATGCCACGGGCGACTGCCTCCGCCTCGGCACCGGCGACCGCATTCGGGATGAGGTCGTTGAGGTTGACCGGCTCCGAGACCTCCAGCCCCTGCCCCTCACGGCCCTGCAGGCGGGCCAGGGCGAGCAGCGCGTCGGCCAGTCGCTGCGCGCGGTTCGTGGCGTCACGCAGCACCTCACCCATCCGCCGCAGATCCTCGACACTGGCCTGCGGATCGGACAGCGTCACGTCCAGCTCGGTCTGGATGACCGCTAGCGGGGTCCGGAGCTCGTGGCTGGCGTTGGCGACGAACCGGCGTTGACTGTTGAAGGCCGCATCCAATCGCCCCAGCATGTCATCGAAGGTGTCAGCTAGCTCGCGCAGTTCGTCGTCAGGTCCGCCGAGGGCTATCCGTTCACTCAGCGTCTTCGTCGACAGGCTTCGCGCCGTCGCGGTGATCCGAGCCACCGGTCGCAGCGCCTGCCGTGCGAGCAGGTAGCCCCCGATGGATCCGATCAGCACGATGATGCCGAAGTAGAGCAAGCCGTTGTTCAGCAGGTAGGTCAGAGCGTTCTCGCGCACCCGCGTCTGCACCTGCAGCGGGTTGAATCGCACCGGGGTGCCCGATGCATCGGTGAAGGTGACGTCGCCGGCCGGAAAGTTGGTCTGGGCCTGGGTCCTGCTCAGCGCGCGGTCGAGCAGCATGTAGGAGGTGAGCAGCAGCGCAGCACCGATCAGGAGAACGAGCGCACCGTAAAGGAACGCCATCCTGATTCTGAGTGAAGGCTGCACCAACCTCACGACTCGCTGTGACCTCCTTCGGCCGGACTGACCGCGTCTTCGGTTACGAGGGTGGGATCGACGCGGTAGCCAGAGCCGACCACGGTTTCGATGATCGCCGGCTCACCCAGCTTGCGCCGCAGAGTCATCATCGTGACGCGGACCGTCGTGGTGAAGGGATCAGCGTGCTCATCCCAGACCCGATCGAGCAGTTCCTCACTGGAGACAACGACGCCGGCGGCAGAGAGCAACGTTTCGAGGACGCCGAATTCCTTGCGGGTCAGGTCGACATTGCGACCTGATCGCAGCACCGTTCGCTTAGCCGGGTCCAGAATCAGGTCGCCCGCCTGGAGCACCGGCGGCGCCGCCGGGGTTGCCCGGCGACCGAGCGCCCGCACCCGAGCGACCAGTTCTGCGAACGCGAAGGGCTTGGCCAGGTAATCGTCCGCGCCGAGGGCGAGGCCCTCCACCTTGTCCTCGATCGAGCCGCTGGCCGTCAGCATGATCACCCGGGTGAGCACACCCTCGTCGGTCAGCGACCGGCAGATCTCGTCGCCGCTCTTGCCGGGAAGGTCCCGGTCGAGCACCACGACGTCATAGCGCGTCTGGGTCGCCTTGCTGAATCCATCATCGCCGTCATAGGCAACGTCGACCGCCATACCTTCACGACGCAGCCCACGAACCACTGCATCGGCCAGTTGGGTCTCGTCCTCGACCACAAGTACGCGCACGCTGTCTCCGCTTCCTCGGTGACGTCGGTCCCTCTAGGAACCGAGAATTTCTCACGACACCCTCTCACGAAGGTGCGCCTGCTGTTGTTACATCACGTCGTCAATCTTGTCGCCGTTCGGCATTTGCCGGCAGCCCCGGCTCCCCCGTCCCGACTTCGGTTCCCGCGTCGGCGCGGCCGAGCACGTCCGCGGCGAACTCCACCACCCGTCGGGCCAGGCCCTGGGGAGTGAGACCGATGGCTGCACGGACGTCGGCGACCTTGCCGTGCTCGAGGAATTCCACCGGAATGCCGAACTCCCGGCAGGGCACCGTCGAGCCCGCGGCCCGCAGGTGCTGCGACAACCTCGCACCGACCCCGTTGACCACGACGCCGTCCTCGACCGTCACCACCACCTGGGTTTGCGCGGCCAACATGACCACCGCGTCCGGCACAGGCGTGACCCACAGCTGGTCGATGACCCTGACCCGATAGCCGGCCTCACTGATACGTCGGGCGGCGGAGATGGCATCCAACGCCATCGAGCCCACCGAGACCAGCAGGATGTCGACCGGATCCGCGTCCGGTTCGCTGAGAACATCGCAGCCGCCCACGGAGCGGACCGCGGGGACGTCCGCACCCAGTGCGGTCTTGGGGTAGCGGATCACTGTCGGTGCATCCGCTACCGCGACGGCGTCCCGGAGCGCCGCCCGCAAGGTTGGCTCGTCCCGGGGGGCGGCCAGGTGAATACCAGGCACGATGCCCACCATGGCCAGATCCCACATCCCGTGGTGGCTGGCGCCGTCCTCGCCGGTGACCCCGGATCTGTCGAGAACCACG
>JBBQFE010000379.1:0-3788 GCA_038321605.1 Mycobacteriales bacterium
CGATCGGCGTGCGGGGTCTGCACGACCGTGAAGCCGAAGGTTTCGGCGAGTTGGCGCTTGCCCTGTGCGAACCGCTCGGGCACCGCGGCAGCTCCGCCCCACGAAAG
This sequence comes from Mycobacteriales bacterium, assembly GCA_038321605.1. GTDB lineage: Bacteria > Actinomycetota > Actinomycetes > Mycobacteriales > Jatrophihabitantaceae > Jatrophihabitans_A. The sequence continues at coordinate 108 of JBBQFE010000379.1, forward strand.
AGAGATCACCGCAACCTGGTCGCCGCTGCGCAAACGGGGCGGCGCGATCAGCGGGGCGCTCACCATGACAGTCCGACCGCGGCGCTGATGAAGCTGAGCGCGTCGGTTCTTTCGGCCACCACGGCCGAGCGGGCGCGGCCGGCACCATGGCCGGCGTCGATCTCCACCCGCAGCAGTGCAGTGGCGCCCGCTGCGGAGACCTCCTGAAGCCGGGCCGCGAACTTGTAGCTGTGCGCCGGGACCACCCGGTCGTCGTGATCGCTCGTCATGATCAGTGTCGGCGGGTAGGCGAGCCCCGAACGTAGCCGGTGGTAGGGCGAGTACGCGTAGGCATGCAGGAAATCGCTCTCGGACCGCTCAGGGTCGCCGTAGTCAGAGGTCCACGCCCAGCCGATGGTGAAGTGCGTGAACCTCAGCAGGTCCAGTACCCCGACCTCCGGCACCGCGGCGGCGAAGAGGTCGGGTCGCTGCGTGATCAGGGCGCCGACGAGGAGCCCGCCGTTCGACCCGCCATTGCACGCCAGCTGGCCCGCGGTCGTCCATCGCTCCGCGATCAGGTACTCGGCTGCCGCGATGGCGTCGTCGAACACGTTCTGCTTGTTGGCCAGTCTGCCCGCGTCGTGCCACGGCGCACCGTATTCACCGCCACCCCGCAGCGTCGGAACGGCGAGCACGCCCCCGGCCGAGACGAAGGCCGCCCGCGAGACGTTGAACGCGGGCAGTACCGGTACCCGAAAACCGCCGTAGCCCCAGAGCAGGGTCGGCCGGGGACCGGTTTCGTCCGGCGTGCCACCGCGGTGGACGAGGAACATCGGTATCGGCGTGCCGTCCCTGCTGGTGAACCAGACCTGCTCGGTGACGACGTCGGCGAGCTCCGGTGCCGAGGCGGCGAACAGCTCGGTCTGCTCGGCGGTATCGAGATCGTGTTGCACGGTGACCTTGGCGGTGGCGAAATCGCTGTAGCCGAACTGCACGGTCGGGGCATCGTCGCGCGCGGTCAACTCCGTCAGGCACCCGAGCCCCGGTAGCGGTATCGATCCGAGCTCGCTGCCACCGGCTGCGTGCACGGTGAGCGCGGAATGCGCGTCGACGAGCCAGTGCGCAATGAGGCGACCACCGGCGAGCCACGCATCGGCGAGAATTTCGGCGCGTTCACTGATCAGCTCGGTGACCTCGCCGGTCGAGGTGTCCAGCGCGATCAGCCGCCGGCGGGGCGCGTGTTGATCGGTGAGCAGGACCAGCGTGCCGCCGCGCCCGCCCACCAGGGTCCACGCCGCGTCGTCGGTCGCGATCAGCGCCCGTGGTGTCATCGGGGACTCGGCTGCCTGCAGGTCCAGCACCCACAGCCGGTTCGTCGGGTCGGTGCCGCGGACTCCTGAGATCACCAGCCAGCGACCGTCCTCGGTCACCTCCGGTTCGAAGATGACCTCGGGTTCGTCGGTCAGAGCCAGGATCAGCTGATCCTCGCGGGCCGAGGTGCCGAGCCGATGCAGCCGCAGCTGGTGCCCGCGTTGCGCACCGGTGAGGGTGTCCGCACCGGCCTCGGGCTCGGTGAATCCGCCGTAGAAGAAGCCGGAACCGTCAGCCAGCCAGCTCGCGACCGTGAACTTCGCCCAGGGCACGACGTCGGGCAGGTCCGCTCCGTCCGCGACCGAACGAACCCGCCACGTCTGCCAGTCGCTGCCTGCCTCGGACATCGTGTACGCCACCAGGCGACCGTCCGGGCTCGGCACCGCAGCCGAGATGGACGTCGTCGAGTTGGCCGTCAACGGGTTGGGATCGATGAGCGTGCGGCCCGGGTCGAGCACCGAGTCGGAGACCCGGTAGACGAGCTGTTCCTGCCGTCCGTCATTGGCGAATCTGAACCAGCGATCGCCTGCGTGGCGGGGCGCGGTCTCGGTCGGCAGCTGGGCAAGGGACCGGACCCGGTGTTCGATCTGCTCACGGTTCGGCAGCGTGTCGAGATGTTCGCGGGCCGCAGCTGCCTGAAGCCGGACCCAGGACCGGATCCGCGGGTCCTCGGCCGAGCCCTCGAGCCACCGGTACGGATCCCGGACCTGGGTGCCGAAGTAGTCGTCGACCTGATCGACCTGTGGGTTTCGTACTGGGTCCACTGCTGCACGGTTCACTCCTGCACGGTAGCGAGTCCAGAAAAGCTGATATCGGGGAATCGGGTCGGAGCGGTGCTTGTTGGGACGTGGTTGGAAGAAAGTCCGCACAGCATGTTGACGGGAGCATCCGTGTCCACAGGCAACACAGTCCTTACCGCTCACGAGTCCGGGACCTTTGCAGTCGCCGGTAAGACCATTCATCGGCTCGGTTACGGAGCCATGCGCATCACCGGCCCCGGCATCTGGGGCGAGCCGGCCGATCGTTCCGAAGCGATCGCAGTCCTGCGCCGGGCCGTCGAGCTGGGCGTCGACTTCATCGACACCGCCGACTCGTACGGACCCGGTATCAGCGAAGAGATCATCGCCGAGGCCCTGCACCCGTACGGCGATCAGGTGTTGATCGCCACCAAGGCAGGTCTGGCACGCACCGGTCCCGACGCCTGGCACCCGATCGGCCGGCCGGAGTACCTGCGCCAGCAGGCCGAACTGTCGCTGCGACGGCTGAAGCTCGAACGGATCGACCTGTTCCAGCTGCATCGTATCGATCCCCAGGTCCCGCTGGCCGACCAGATCGGAACGCTGAAGGCGCTGCAGGACGAGGGCAAGATCGGTGCGATCGGGCTGTCCGAGGTCAGCGTCGACGAGATCAAGGCGGCCGGCGAATTCGCCGAGATCAGCACGGTGCAGAACCTGTACAACCTCACCAATCGCCAGTCCCAGGCGGTGCTCGACTTTGCCACGGAGCAGGGCATCGGCTTCATCCCGTGGTTCCCGATCGCGGCCGGGGATCTCGCCAAGCCGGGCGGCGTCGTCGACGAGATCGTGCGGGCGACCGGAGCAGATCCGTCCCAGATCGCGCTGGCATGGCTGCTGGCCCTCTCGCCGGTGGTTCTGCCGATCCCGGGGACATCCAAGGTCGCCCATGTCGAACACAACATTGCCGCTGCCGGTCTGAAACTGACCGACGAGCAGGTGGCCGCGCTCACCGCTGCGGTCTGATCCGTCCACCCGAGGCCTTGCCCCACAGACCCTGTACCGGCTGGCTGACCCTGACAGGTCGGCCTCCGGCGCAGGGGCGGTGGTGACGGGCCGGGGTGCAACCTGGACAACTGGACTCATGAGACCTGGTTCCCGACCTGCAGGTGCGGCCCAAGCTGGCCGCGCACCGTCGCCGGCGATGACGGCAGCCATGGGTGGCGCCGTCGACCTGGCAGCCGTCAAGGCCCGGTCCGAGGCGGCGGCACGAGCTGCCACGACCCCCCCGCCGTCCGCGGGCGACGTCGTGATCGACGTCGCCGAGGCCAACTTCCAGACCGAGGTGTTGGACCGTTCCTTCCAGGTGCCGGTCCTGCTCGATCTGTGGGCAGAGTGGTGCGAGCCGTGTAAGCAGCTGTCACCCCTACTGGAGAAGCTGGCTAAGGAAGCCGGGGGCCGGTTCGTGGTCGCCAAGATCGACATAGAGGCGAATCAACAGATCGCCCAGATGCTGCAGGTGCAGAGCATCCCGACGGTCTTCGCCGTCATCGGCGGTCAACTGGTGCCGGGGTTCCAGGGCGCTCTGCCCGAGCCG
>JBBQFE010000380.1:0-3786 GCA_038321605.1 Mycobacteriales bacterium
CGCGTACGAGGTGGCGTCCAGATCGCTGACGCAGGTGGGCGTTGCAGAGGTGTTCGTGGTGAACCCACCGTCCGGGCACTGCAGCCCGAGGAAGAACGTCAACTCGGGGGCCGCAGCGACCACGCCCGCGCGGGCCTGGGCGAGTAGGACGAAGGCCTCCTGGACGCTGGAGTAGATGTTGCGTGCGGCGCCGATCGCGGGGCATTCGGCAACGCTGGGGTAGGAACCCACGGTCACCGCGGTGCACTTGTCCGCGGCCAGCGTGGCGATCAGGTCCCGGCCACCGAACGCGCGGGGGTCACCACCGCCGACGGTCGCGGCAAGGGCCAGCTTGGCCACCGCTCCGTCGTAGGGACCGGTCTGGTCCTGGCTTGCGTCGAGGTTGGCGTACGGGCCGGCGGCCGTGGTCGCGGCGTAGGACAGGATCGCCGCGATCTTGGCGGTGCCCACACCGGCGGCGGCCAGCGCGAAGACCGCATCGAGGCTCGTACCGCTGTAGTACCCGGTGCCGCCGTACACGTCCTCGAACCGGTTACCCGTGGGCGAGGGCTTGCCGGTGTTGTCCACCAGCCGTCCGGCGAGCCAGCTTGCCGCCGCCTGGGTTGGATCGGTGGTGGTCACGGCAGCGGTAGTGGCCGAGGCAGGGTTGCCCGCTGACAGGATGATCGAGGTCGCGACGCCCAGTGCGAGCGTGGCGGCGCCCAGCCGACGGACGGCTGGTGGGAACGTTCTGGTCATCGGGTTCCTTCGGTCCGGGCGCGGGCATCCTCACCGCTGAACCCGGGGAACCTCACCTGCGGCGGATCGGTCCTCGGCACCCAGAGACTCCGGACCGCATTCCTCGACGGCATGTGTGGAGACGCGTCTTCAGACCAGGCATTCCGACTAACCGGGTAAGGATCACCCCGGATCACGGCTGCGGGACAGCGCCGGATTCTCACCGGCTTCCCCTGCTCTGCGAACGTGTGCCCGACCATCTGAGCACACGCTGAGCGAGACGGTCAAACGGACGTAACGGTTACGGTGCAGGGGACCGTAGGTACCTCAATGGAAAGGCACGTGCACCGATGACCCAATCCCAGACCCCCGCGGTGTGGACCTGGCGCTACGAGCCCGACGGCGTCGAGGCCGATCCGGCAGGCGAATTCTCCAACCAGTCTGACGCCGAGAGTTGGCTTGGCGAGGCCTGGCGGCACCTGGCGGAGGCCGGCGTGGCAGGCGTCGTCCTGGTGGCGGACGGCACCGACGTGTACGGCCCGATGCCCCTCACCGAGTAGACGTCGGCTTGGGACCGGGCTTTCCAAAGGGGGCTGTCCGCGGTCCGATGTCGCGTCGCGGTGCGGTGTCCGAGACCGGTCCCAGTCGGGACTAAACTGAGTGGCATGGAATTCAGATACCTCGGAAACAGCGGTCTCAAGATCTCTGAGATCACCTACGGAAACTGGCTGACCCACGGGTCGCAGGTAGAGAACGACGTCGCCACCCAGTGCGTACGCGCGGCCCTGGATGTGGGAATCACCACCTTCGACACCGCGGACGTGTATGCCAACACCAAGGCTGAGACGGTGCTCGGCGAGGCCCTCAAGGGCGAACGGCGGCAATCGCTGGAGATCTTCACCAAGGTCTACTGGCCGACCGGACCCGCAGGTCACAACGACGTGGGCCTGTCGCGCAAACACATCATGGAATCCATCGATGCTTCCCTCACCCGTCTGCAGACCGACTATGTCGATCTCTACCAGGCGCACCGCTTCGACACCGAGACGCCGCTCACCGAGACGATGCAGGCCTTCGCCGACATCGTCCGTGCGGGTAAGGCCCTGTACATCGGTGTCAGCGAGTGGACCGCCGAGCAGCTTCGGGCCGGCCACGCGCTGGCGGAGCAACTGGGCTTCCAGCTCATCTCGAGCCAGCCGCAGTACTCGATGCTGTGGCGCGTCATCGAGGACGAGGTGATCCCGGCCTCCAGGGAGCTCGGTGTCTCGCAGATCGTGTGGTCGCCGATCGCGCAGGGCGTCCTGACGGGCAAGTACCTGCCGGGGCAACCGCCGCCGGCAGGCTCGCGCGCCACCGATGACAAGGGTGGCGCCGACATGATCAGCCGATTCATGAACGACGACGTGCTCACCCGGGTGCAGGCACTGGCACCGATCGCGGCCGAACTGGACCTGACGATGGCGCAGCTGGCCATCGCGTGGGTCCTGCAGAACGACAATGTGGCGGCCGCCCTGGTCGGGGCGTCCCGGCCAGAGCAGGTGCACGACAACGTCAAGGCCGCGGGCGTCCGACTCGACGTGTCGGTCCTTTCGCGGATCGACGACGCGCTCGGCGACGTGGTGGAGCGCGACCCGGCAAAGACGGTGGCCAACGCACCGCAACAGCGCCCGGTCTGAGTTTCGGGTCGTGATCGGCCCCGCACACGGCTAACCTGAGGTACGCAGATCGTCCCTGGATCTGTGGAGCCGCACGGCCTTGTGCGGGGCCGTTTCGCTTTGGGAGACGTAATTACTGACGACGAAACCGCTGCCTACGGCACGCTGGATTCCGATACCGCCGCTCTGTCGCCGGTGACGCCGTCGGCCTCCCCGACGGGTGCCCCACCCATTGCGCCGCCCTCGAACGCGGGGCAGCACCCTGCCGCCACGCCCGACGGTGGGCCTCACCCGGCCGCCGGCGGTTGGGTGCTGGCGGACCGCTACGAGATGCACGACCGGGTCGGAGCCGGCGCGATGGCTGAGGTGTTCCGGGCGCGGGATCGGCTGCTGGGCAGGGACGTGGCGGTCAAGGTGTTCCGCTCCCAGACCGAGATCGAGGGCAGTCTCGCGGGTCGGCAACGCCAGGCCGCCGAGCTGCAGGCGCTCGCGCAGCTGAGCCATCCGAACCTGATCACGCTGTACGACGGATCGGTGTCGGGCGAGGGTCAGCACGCCTACCTGGTGATGGAACTGATCGACGGGCCCAGCCTGGCCGGTCGCATCGCCGAGCAGCCACTGCCCGAGGTTGCCGCCCGCGAGGTGGTGGCCCAGATCGCGGACGCTCTGAGCTACGTACATTCCCGCTCGATGGTGCATCGCGACGTCAAGCCGGCCAACATCCTGCTCGGCAGCGACGTGAGCACTGGCGACGAAACCGTGCGAGCGCGCCTGTCTGACTTCGGCATCGTCCGGTTGGTGGGCAGCGAGCGCCTGACCAGCGTGGACTTCATGGTCGGGACCGCCAGTTACCTGGCACCGGAGCAGGCGCGTGGCGTCGACGTCGGGCCTCCTGCGGACGTGTACGCGCTCGGCCTGGTGCTGATCGAGGCACTGACCGGTCAGCGCTCCTTCGACGGGCCGCCGTTGGAAGCGGTCATGGCGCGGCTGTCGCGGCCGCCGGAGATCCCCGCACATCTGGACCGGGAACTGGCTGGCCTGCTGGCGGCCATGACCGCCTACCACCCGAGCGAACGGCCCACCGCAGCCGAGGTCGCGGCTGCGCTGCGCGGTGGGCGGTTCACCGAGCGTCCGATCGCCGCGCCCCTGATGGCGGCGGGACCGGCCGGCGCGGCGGTGGGGCTGGCCCCCGTCGGCGGCGCCGCTGCTGCGCTGCCCACCGACCTGCTGAGCGCCGACGGGGCGGACCTCGAGTTCGCGGATGGGCCGCGCGGACCGATGCGGATGATGGCCATGTTCGCCGTCGGGTTGATAGCGGTAATCCTGGTCGGCGGGTATCTGCTGCTGCACGGCTCGTCCCCGAAAGGCTCCACGCCGGGCGCGGGCTCTGGAGCGACCGCGACCGTGACCGTGA
>JBBQFE010000381.1:0-3772 GCA_038321605.1 Mycobacteriales bacterium
TCGCTGCATGCTCCGGTGCAAGCCCAGACGTTTCCGCCCAGCGGGGGGGCCCCGCTGACGCTGTCCAATTATCAGAACCTGTTCAGCAGCACGACCAACATCCGCCCGGCGCTGATCAACTCGATCCAGGCGAGTGTCATCTCCACGATCCTGGTGCTGGGGCTGGCCATCCCCGCGGCGTACGCGCTGTCGATCCGGCCGGTGCGCAAGTGGTCCGACGCGATGTTCTTCTTCCTGTCGACCAAGATGCTGCCCCCCGTCGCGGGCATCCTGCCGATCTACCTGTTCACCACGAAGATCATCCACCTGCCCGACAGCATCTTCGTGCTGATCGTTCTCTACACCTCGATGAACCTGCCGATCGCGGTGTGGATGATGCGCTCGTTCCTGGCCGAAGTACCACCGGCCATCATCGAGGCGGCATCAATCGACGGCGCGAACACCCTGCAGATCATGCGCAAGATCGTCGCCCCCATCGCGGCGCCCGGCATCGCCGCGACGTCGCTGATCTGCTTCATCTTCTCCTGGAACGAGCAGCTGTTCGCCAAAGTCCTCACCAGCGTCAACGCCCAGACCGCACCGGTGTTCGTCAACACCCTCATCCAGACCGAACACTCCTACCTGGCCCAGCTGTGCGCGGGCACCGTGGCTGTCTCGGTCCCAGTGCTGATCGCCGGCTTCGCCGCACAGGACAAGCTGGTCCAAGGACTGTCCCTGGGGGCCGTGAAGTAGCCACGCTGGCCATGCTGGCCATGTCCACGTCGTAGCCGTCCGGGGAACGAACTGAGGATCATGCTGGAGCTCTGAACTGTGACGAAACTGAGCGATACGTCCCTGCGGGCCCTGTCACCTGCGGTGGCCGTCCCGACGTACGACCGCTCCGCGATCGACATCGGCGTCGTCCACTTCGGGGTGGGCGGGTTCCACCGGGCCCACCAGGCGATGTACATCGACCGGTTGATGAACGACGGCGCAGGAGGGGAGTGGGGCATCTGCGGCGTCGGCGTCATGGCCCGCGACCGCGAGATGTACGACGCGCTCGGGGCCCAGGACTGGCTCTACACCCTGGTGGTCAAGCATCCCGACGGCCGATTGGAGCCGAGGGTAATCGGTTCGCTGCTCGACTTCATCTACGCGCCGGACGACCCGCCGGCCGTGATCGACCGGCTGTCCTCGCCGCAGACCCGGATCGTGTCGCTGACGATCACCGAGGGCGGCTACAACTTCAACCAGGTCACCCACGAGTTCGAGAGCCACGACCCGGCAATCGTCGCCGATCTGGCACCGAAGGCCGTGCCCCGAACGGTTTTTGGCTTTGTCATCGAAGCGCTCCGCCGTCGGCGTGAGGCCGGCATCGCGCCGTTCACCGTGATGTCGTGCGACAATATCCAGTCAAACGGCCATATAGCCCGGCAGATGTTCACCGCGTTCGCGCGGCTGCGCGATCCGGAGCTCGCGGGCTGGATGGATGAGCAGGTCCGCTTCCCGAACTCGATGGTGGACCGGATCACGCCGGCGACGACGGAGGCCGACCGCATCGAGCTGCTGGAGCAGTTCGGCGTCGACGACAGCTGGCCGGTCGTCTGCGAGCCCTTCACCCAGTGGGTGCTGGAGGACGACTTCAGCCTGGGCCGGCCGGCGCTGGACAAGGCCGACGTCCAGCTGGTCCCGGCGGTCGAGCCGTACGAGCTGATGAAGCTGCGTCTGCTCAACGCCGGACATCAGGCGCTGGGCTACCTCGGCTACCTCGTGGGGTACGAGTACGTCCACGAAGCCGCGCTCGACCCGCGGTTCAAGACCTTCGTGCGGACCTACATGGACGCGGAGGCCACGCCGACCCTGCTGCCCCTGCCAGGGGTGGATCTGGACGCCTACAAGGGCCAGCTGCTCGACCGGTTCTCCAACCCCGAGGTCCGGGACACCTTGAAGCGGCTGTGTGCGGAGAGCTCGGACCGGATCCCCAAGTGGGTGCTTCCAGTCCTGCGCCGCAACCTCGAGACCGGCGGCCCGATCTCGCACACGACCGCGATCGTCGCCGGCTGGGCCCGGTACGCCGAGGGCGTCGACGAGGTCGGCCAGCCGATCGAGATTGTCGACCGGCTGGCCGACCAGGTCACCGCGATGGCGCAGCGTTATGACCTGGATCCGTTGGCCCTGTTGAGCATTGAGCAGCTGTTCGGCGACCTGGCGAGCAACGAGCAGTTCCGCGCGGCGTACGTCGCGACCCTGCGGCGACTGCATGAGGTCGGCGCGGCCCGGACGCTGGTCGAGCTCAACGAAGGAGCACTCGGATCTGGGTTATGAGGTGTGGATGTCTCCGGTGTCGACCTCGGTGTTGCCGTCGGTGCTCTTCTCGACCCAGGACTTCGGTGCGAGAACTCCAGCGGCGGACGACTTGTACGTGAACATGTACGACGTCACGGTGATCGTCGCGCTGGGGTAGTGGTAGGCCAGGTACGAATCTGTCGTGCACTGGTTGGCCGGATCGGAGCTCGCGAACCCGTTGCAGGAGCCGTCACCCGCGACGAACGTGCCGCCCTGGATGAAGATGTGCTCCGTGCCGAAGAAGGTGCCGGGCACGCCCTCGCGCACCAGGTGGCCGTTGTCGGTGCGGCTCGGGTCATCGCAGGCGCCGGGGCTGGAACCCTTGACAGTGGAGAAGTGACCCTGGCTGAAGGTCTCGACGATCGAGTAGTTGCCGGCCGGATCCTTGGTGGGCTGGGTGAACGTGCGAAGTCCGAGGTCCAGGGCCCACTGGTTGCCGCAAGTCCCGCCGTCGGTGTCGAAGTAGGAGTACGGACTGCTCTTGGCGACCGGTGCGGCCGCCTTGGTGGACGCGTTGGCCAGGTTTGGACCCGCCAGCACTACGAGGCCGCCCACCGCGAGCAGCGCTATCCCGAGGGTAATTCTGCGCATGTCTGAAACTCCAATTTATTGAATTCCCCCTGCGCTTTATTCGGATGTGCCCCTGCACACGCGGCGAACTGTACGCCCGGCTGCGGCGCGCCGAGGCCCTTTGCGATATTGGCAACACAATTTGCCAATGCGGCAACAGCGGGACCAAAGTCCCTTCGTGGAGCAGGCCTACGATGTGGAGTGCCCCAGGCCGGGAGGACGAGATGGAGTACCAGACCGACCCACGAGTCGACGCCTACCTCGATGCGCTGCCGCCCTGGCAGCGCGCCATCGGTCAGCAGGTGCGTGACCTGGTGCACCGGGCCGACCCGGAGGTCACCGAGACGATCAAGCGCACCGTGCAGCCGTACTTCGTGCTCGACGGCAACATCTGCGCGTTGCTCGCCGCCAAGGACCATCTCAACGTGTTCGTCTACGACGGCGGCCTGGCTCCCGACCCGCACGGCATCATCACCGCGGGACATGACAACCAGACCGCACGCACCGTCGGCTTCCGGGAGGGTGAGCCGGTCAACGAGGCTGCGCTGACGGAGATGTTCCGCGCGATCATCGCGACGAACCGGGCCGGTGGCTGGCGCAAGCTGAAGGCGCAGGGCTGAACGGGCCTGGAACCGTTTCCCCCGCATCATTGACCGCCGCAGACGGCGTCAGGTCGATGTCCGGCGCGTGACCGAGCCGAGCGCCGTCACACGACCGTGATGCTGGTGCCGATCGGCGCCTGGTTGGTCGACCAGATCCAGTCGATGGCCCCGATGGACAGCCGAGCGCAACCGTGGGACGCGGGGTACGGCGGGACGGAGGCGATGCCGTGGATCGCGATGCCGCCGTTGAAGTACTTGGGTCGCCACAGTGCACC
>JBBQFE010000382.1:0-3766 GCA_038321605.1 Mycobacteriales bacterium
TCTCCGTAGTGTGCCGCATAGACCACCGCGGCGACCTGTCAATCGGCGATCGCCGGCTGACGCGGCGATTGGGGACGGAATGGGACCTCATCGGGACGACGCCGGCCTCGGGCGGCCAACCGCTGTGCAGGTTGAGGATCCGCAACCAGTTCAACGGCGGGCGCTGTTGTCAGTGCGTAGCGGTCGAGCTGCTGGTAGGCGGCGGATCAGTAGCACTGTTGCGCACCCTCCGGGCGGGGGAAGGCGATCAGGACTGAGGCCGCCGATCGGGTCGCCTTCGACTTGTTGCCACGGGCGCCGTGGAGGAGGAACACACCGCCGTAGGGCCGCAGTGTCTCTTGGGGCTTTCGAGGTATACCACGATGGCAGGGCCGAACCGCAGGTCATCGAGAACGGCCATGGCGTAGCTGCCCCAAAACCCTCGGCGTGCGGCGTGCCAGGAGGACGTGTCGGTGTTGTGAGGGGTCATGGTGTCAGCTTCGGCGCCCAGCCGCTCCGGGTCGATGACCTTGCAGGTCATGCTGACGGAGACACCTCAAGCTCACCGACGTCGCGAAAGGCGTCGTCACCCGACGCCTGCCCATCCAACAACTCCTCGACCACGCCGGTATCAGCACACCACCACCCCACTGAGCTTGCGCCCAGCTCTCGGCGGTGCGGATCCAGGTTGAGCCTGATGAAGACCCTGAGCGTGAGCTGCGAGCGGCTGCAGGACCTCCCATGCGCCCGCGTGGACCGACCGGACGGCCGGTTTCGACCTTTGTCGACCGCGGCGGATTGATCCGGATACTGTCGCAGTGTCTAGCCTCCGCTGCGGAGAAGCCGGGCGGGGTCGGAGCCGCTCACACACCAGGCCCGGGGCGAGGCGCGCGAGCAGCGACACGGAAACGGGGGCGGTCGACCATGAACCAACGGCTGACGCCTGCGTTGTGCTCGAACGTCCGCACGCGACGGCAGTGAGGCGTTGTCCACGATGAATTCCCTTGCCAGCGGAGTGCCGCGGCTTCCGGTAGGGGGCAACCTCGCCGCGATCAGTGCCGTGCCCCGGTTGAGCCTGCGAGTCGAGCGCGGGGAGGACCGGCCCTTCGATCGGCTGGTCCGCCTGGCGGCTCAGGTCCTGCAGGCACCGCTGGCCATCGTCGCTGTCCTGGAGGACGAGCAGGTCTATCTGAACGCGCTGGTCGCGGGGGAGTTCCCGGAACTTGACGAAGGGCAGACGGTGATGGGGACGGCCTTCGCGCAAGAGCTCGCGCGGGCCGGAGCCATCGCGATGATCGGCGACGCGGTCAATGACACCCGGACCGCCGATGACCCATGGGTCAAGGCGATGGGCCTGCGCGGTCTGGCGGCCTATCCGATCGAGGGCCTCGCTGGTGAACTGCTCGGCGCCCTGTTCGTCGCCGACACCGCGGTCCGTTTGTGGAGTCCCGACAACCTCGCGGTTCTGGCGTCACTCGCCGACCTCGCGGCCAGCAAGGTCAGCCTGCGCGGAGCAGCCAAACGAGCTGACGAGACCGCCGAGCTGCTGCAGCACAGCATGCTGACGGACCTGCCCCAGGTCAGCCATGTGCAACTAGTGGCGCGCTACCTGCCGGCCCAGGACAGCGCCCAGGTCGGCGGCGACTGGTACGACGCCTTCGTGCTGCCGGACGGCGTCACCGCCCTGGTCATCGGCGACGTCGCCGGCCACGACATGCCGGCAGCGGCCCAGATGGGACAACTGCGCAACCTGCTCCGCGGCATCGCCTGGCACACCAACCCCCCACCGCACCGCGTGATCGCCGCACTGGACACCACGGCCCACGGCCTGGGGGTCGCCGACCTCGCAACGGTCGTCTACGGACGCATCGAGGCCACGCCACACGGAAACTGGCAGCTGCGCTGGGCCAACGCCGGACACCCGCCGCCGCTGCTCGTCACGGCGCAGGGTGAGGCGCGTTACCTCGACGATCCTTCGGGGGTGCTGCTGGCATTCGGCGACTCGCACTACGAGGACGGCACAGCCGCCCTGCCGCCGCTGTCCACGCTGCTGCTCTACACCGACGGCCTGGTCGAGTCCCGGCACCGCGACATCGACAGTGGCCTGGAACTGCTCAGAGCGACCGCCACCGAGGCGAGCCAGTTCCCACTGGAGCGGCTCTGCGACCACGTCCTCAGCGAACTGGCGGGCGCCCACAACGAAGACGACGTGACACTGCTCTCCGTACGGATCCCTCAGCAGCTTCCGGACGGCCAGCTCAGCTGGACCAGGCCGGCGTTCCGGACCTAGTTGCGCCATACACGGTGGCCTGTCGAATTGCAATGGACCGCGCCGCACGAGGCGGCACGAGTCAGACGCAGACGGCTCACTCCGGCGCGTTCGCTCGGGGCGGCGAGGTCCGCCACGATCAATCCCGCGTGTTGCCGGCCCGAGGCCGGCACGAAGGACGGCACGGCGACCTAGCCCATCTCGCGCTAGCAGCCGGCCTCGACGCAGAGCGCGCCGACTCACCGCCTAGAACGACCACCCGCGTGTCCGTCGGGGGGCGCCCTGCACTGAGCACCGGCACCAACACGTCCTGCCGAGGTCAGCCGACGGCGACCGTACCGCGCAGCTCGGTGCCATCGGGCGCGATCCACACGCCGCTGACGACGCCCGCACCGGGGGCGGCCTCACCGCCGGGCTGCAGCACGCGGACCACCCTGGGCGCGGTGACGGCAGAGGCCGATGGCAGGACGATCACGAACGGGTCGGGGGTGTGGCTGAGGCTCTGGGCCTGCGCCTCGACGGTTCCCCCGATCAAGGCCGTCAGCTGGGCGAGCAGCACCGGGTCGTGCACGCCGTCGTACATCCACCGGCGCCCGAGCACGCCGTGCTCGCTGGTGCCGATGAGCGCCGCCTCGGCCCCGGCGAGGGAGGAACCGCGATAGGTGACCGGCACCTGGTAGAAGACGACCGGCTCAGACTCGCGGTCGGCCACGACCATGAACTCGATGCCCACGTCCCCCGAAGGATCGTCGAGCCGGAATCCGCCGGCCCGTTCGAGCACCGGCGCGCCACCGCCGACGTACCACGGCTGGCCGGTCAGCCAGGGTCCAACCAGCGCGAGCTTGCTCGGCGACAAGGTGGTCGTGTGGATCTCGGCCATGCGGGTTCCTTCAGGCGGGTGGCAGCAACAGCCCTTCACGGTAGGCGAAAGACGCCGCCTCGGTCCGGCTCGCCACCCCGAGCTTGGCCATCAGGTTGGAGACGTGGACGCTCGCCGTCTTGTAGCTGATGAACAGCGCAGCCCCGATCTGCCTGTTGGTACGGCCTGCGGCTACCAGCCGCAGCACCTCGAGCTCGCGCGGCGTGAGCCCGGTCGTCGGCGCAACGCTGGCTTTGGCGGGAGCGCCATCCTTGACGACGGCCACCAGCCGAGCCCGCCGGCGCAGGTCCTCGAGCGCCTTCAGCAGCGGAGCAGCGGCCAGCCGCTCAGCCACCGCGACAGCGAGGGTCCACTGTTCGACCGCCTCGACGCGGTTGCCGGCCTCCATCAGGGCCTCGGCCAGCCGCCAGCGGCCGCGAGCGCTCTCGTAGACGTCGGAGTCGGCACCGAAGTCGAAGCCGGCCACCGCTGCCCGCCACAGGGCGACGTCGTTGTCACCGGACAGCCGGGACCGTTCGGCCGTCGCCCGGGCGAACCATGCCTTGGCCTCGACCCCCGGGGTGCCCGTACGGGCCTTGCCACTGAGCATCGCGTGGGTGGCCGTCTCGAACAGCCCTTCGCCCACCTCGACCGAGTCG
>JBBQFE010000383.1:0-3743 GCA_038321605.1 Mycobacteriales bacterium
CCTACGCCGAACCCGTCAACCCGCAGCTGGGCGACGCCGCCTGGCGGGCGATCACCGTCACCAACCCGCGCCGACGGGGTACCGGTGGACAGCGCACGGGCCTGGACGCCAACCGGAGCGCTCGAGCTGGCGACCTTGCCGGGACGTGACCTGGACAAGCGCGAGTTGCTGGAGCTGGTGTCGTCCATCGCTGCCACGCCCGAGCTCTGGCAGCCGCACGTGGCCTATGACGACGAGAAGCGCCACTACGTCTCGCTGTACCGGGATGCCCATGTCGACGTCTGTGTGCTGTGCTGGACACCCCTGAACGACACCGGTTGGCACGATCACGACATCTCCTCCGGCGCGGTCGCCGTGGTCGAGGGCTGCCTCACCGAGCACAACCTCGCGGTGGATCGTCCGAGTCTGGCCACCGAAGTACCGTCCGGGCAGGTCTACTGCTTCGGCCCCGAGCACATCCACCGCCTCACCGGCCGGCACGCGGGCAGCGTCTCGATCCACGCGTACTCGCCACCACTGTGGCGGATGGGCCAGTACGCGGTCGGCGCCACCGGAGTGCTCCGGCGGACGTCGGTGTCCTACGCCGACGAGCTGCGCCCGCTGGACGACATGATCTGAGCGAGGCCGTCGACGAGGGACTGTGCGAGGACCAGGTCGCTGGTCAGGTTCCGGTCGGCGTCATCGGTGCTCAGGCCGGTGCAGGCCGCGAGCAACCCGGCCAGCGGTTCCGGGCTCAGACCTCGTTGCCGCAGACAGCGCACCGCAGCAAGCAGTTCAGCGGCCACCACCGTCCGGTAGGCCTGCACCGAATCCAGCGCCTGCCGTGCCCCGAGCGAGGCGAAGCTGGCGTCCTCCTCCACCCCGCGCGACAGCGTCACGGTCTGCAGACTCGCCGGAGTCGCCAGCGCCCGAAGCTCGGCCAGCGCACCTGCTGCGGTGTACTCGGCCATCATGATTCCCGAGGCGCCGGCCGTACCGTCGCCGAGGAAGGACGGCCGTCCGGTGATCGCAGGCTCACTCAGCATGGTCAGCCGCGCCAGCGACAGCTGCGCCGCCTGGGCGGTGGCAAGCGTCGCCAGGTCCAGCGCCTGGGCAAGGTAGGCGACGTGGAACCCGCCGTGGTGGGCGATTCCGTGTTCGGGGCTGAGCACCGGGTTCTCGGAGGCGGCGTTGGCCAGCAGGACGGCGACCGATTCCAACCGGTCCAGAGCGTCCAGCAGCGCGCCGTGCACCTGCGGCAGGGTCCGCAGCGCGAACGGGTCCTGGATGCGTCGTGCGGTCGGGCTTCCGGCGACCAGCCGTCGCATCGTGGCACACACCAGCCGCGCGCCCTCGAAGGGCGTGGCCTGCTCGACCGCTGCCGCGAAGGCTTCGGAGTTACCGTCCACGGCAAGGTAGCTGGCCGCGGCGACCACCAGGGCTGCTTGCGCGACGGTGCGCAGTCGGGCCGCGGCGAGTAACGCATCGGCAATGGTGGCGGCGTTGCTGCTCAGGAACGGCAACGCATCGCCGGGCCCGAACTCGACGGGTTCACCGATCGGCTTGCTCGTCACCACGTCACCCCGCAGCGCCAGCGCGGTCACCGCCAACGCCGGTAGGTCGCCGGTGCCAAGACTGCCGAGCTCCCGCACCGGCGGCAGGGCATCGCGGTTGATCATGTCGGTGAGGGCATGCAGCACCGCTGGATCTGCGCCGCTCACGCCGAGAGCCAGCTGATTGAGCCGCACCACGAGCATCGCGCGCACCCGCTCGGGAGCACGCAGGTCGCCGGCCGCCGTGGCATGGCTCCGCAGCAGGCCCACCGCCTGCGCCTCCGGATCAGCCAGCACCTGGTTCCGGTTTGCGCCGACCCCGGTGGAGCGTCCATAGATCTCTCGTACGGTCACCGCCTCGGCGGCGAAGCGCTGCGATGCGGCCACCCGCTCCAGGGCATCGTCGGTGACCGCGACGGTCACGCCTCCGGCGGACAGCTCGACGACCTGATCGGCGGTCAGCCGCGTGCCATGGATCTCGATCACAGCCACTCCAGGACGGATTGTCTCGACCTCATAGCTCGACGGGTCGAACAGAATACTGCCAGCCATCGAAGAACGATTTAGTGCTCAATGCTGCGGTTCGCGGAATGTTGTGGAGCCAGGGGAGTTGTTTCGATCAGGAAAACATTGACTCAATTACTTCCGCAGAATCGAATTTGC
Organism: Mycobacteriales bacterium; assembly: GCA_038321605.1. GTDB lineage: Bacteria > Actinomycetota > Actinomycetes > Mycobacteriales > Jatrophihabitantaceae > Jatrophihabitans_A. The sequence goes on from JBBQFE010000383.1 coordinate 2,196, forward strand.
TGGAACCCTACCGTCTAACGGCAAGCGACTGCTACCCAGTGGCACAACACGGAGGTTGGTTCGTGACGGCGATAACCGGCAGCACGTCCACCCGCACCGTGGACCGCGCGCTGGCCCTGCTAGCCGAGGTGTGCGCGCAGGATTCGATCACCCTGTCCGAGTGCGCCCGCCGGGCCGCGCTCCCCGCGAGCACCGCGCTGCGTCTGCTCCGGACGCTGGAAGGTTCGGGTTTCGTCACCCGCAACGACGAAGGCACCTTCGGAGCCGGGCCCCGGCTGATCCAGCTCGGCGCCTCCGCACTGGGCCGCCAGACCCTCGTCCGGCTGGCCGAACCTGCCCTGCACCGGATCGTCGCCGCGACCGGTGAATCGGCGTACCTGTCGATCGCCGGCCCCAACAACACCGCGATCTACATCGCGATGGTCGAAGGCACCCATTCGGTACGCCACACCAGCTGGATCGGCCGGTCCGTCCCGCTGGAGAACCTCGCTGTCGGACGTGCCCTGAACAATCTCGTTCCGGCAAGTGGATTCGTCGCCGAACGGGACCGGCTGGAACCCGACGTCACCGCCATCGTCGCCCCGATCCGGCGACCCGGTGGTGCCTCCGGTGGAGTGGCCGGTGCGCTCAGCGTGCTCGGGCCCACCTACCGGATCGACGACGAAACGATGCTGCAGTACGGCCAGATCGCGGCGGCTGAGGCCGCCAACCTCGCACGACAACTCGGGGTTCCCGCGGCTCAGACCAGAGCCGCGGTCCTCATGACAGAACAGGAGACCGGAACGTGATCCGGTTCGAAGCGGTATCTAAGCGGTACCCGGACGGCACCGTTGCCGTGGACGAGCTCGACCTGGAGGCTCCGTCGGGCCAGATCACGGTCTTCGTGGGGCCGTCCGGCTGCGGTAAGACCACCAGCCTCAGAATGATCAATCGGATGATCGATCCGACCGGTGGCCGGATCCTGATCGACGACCAGGACGTCACCAAGGTCGAACCCGCCCAGCTGCGTCGCGGGATCGGTTACGTGATCCAGCACGCCGGGCTGTTCCCGCACCGCACCATCGTCGACAACATCGCCAGCGTGCCGATGCTGCTCGGCCAGGACAAGAAACAGGCCCGCGCCCGCGCGATGGAACTGCTCGAGCGGGTCGGCCTGGACCCGAAATTCGCCAAGCGGTATCCGGCGCAGCTTTCCGGCGGCCAGCAACAGCGCGTCGGGGTGGCCAGAGCGCTGGCAGCAGACCCGCCGGTGATGCTGATGGACGAGCCGTTCAGTGCGGTCGACCCGGTGGTCCGGGAACAGTTGCAGGACGAATTCCTGCGGCTGCAGGGCGAGCTCGGCAAGACCATCGTCTTCGTCACCCACGACATCGATGAGGCCATCAAGCTTGGCGACCAGGTTGCGGTATTGAGGGTCGGCGGGCATCTGGCCCAGCTGGCCACCCCTGCCGAGTTGTTGTCCAACCCGATCGACGACTTCGTCGCAAACTTCGTCGGACGCGACCGCGGCTACCGGGCACTCGGGTTCGAGACGGTCACCGACCTGCC
>JBBQFE010000384.1:0-3740 GCA_038321605.1 Mycobacteriales bacterium
ACGATCGTCTGCGAGAAGGTCCACTGATGGCCCCAGGGATCCTGCACCGTGCACTGGCGCTCGCCGAACGGAAAATCGGTCGGCTCGATGACGATCACGGCGTCGTGCTTCGCGGCCAACTCGTGCTGAGCAGGCACGTCCGCGACTCGAACCATGACCGAGTGCGTGATCGATGCGGGGTCGGGTGATCGCCGATTGCTTCCGGTGTCGGCGACGATCACCGCACCGTCGCCCACCGACAGCTGCGCCCGATGGTCTTCACCGATACGTACCCGCTCGACGAACCCGAATGCTGCCGTCAACCAGGCCACAGCGGCGCGCACGTCGGGGTAGCTCAGTACCGGGATCACGGTCGAACCGGGGATTGAGCGGTTGGGCATCACGACGCCCATCTAACCCCGATCCACGAGCCGCGCAAGCTGCGATGGACGGTCGATCAGGAACTCACTCGAGGCGATCGGCACCGTGCGATTTAGGCTCCGTGCGATTTAGGCTCCGTGCGATTTACTGGTCCCGTGACGATGCACGAGGGCGAGATCGAGATCAGTGACGAACTCGTGCGTCGTCTCATCTCGCGCGATGCCCCTGGGCTGAGCGACCTTCCCCTGTCGCGGCTTGGGGAATCTGGTTCGAGCAACGCGCTGTTCAGACTCGGCTCCGAGCATCTCCTACGTCTGCCGCGTCAACCAGGTGGTGGCAACTCGATCGAGACCGAGGCCCGCTGGTTGGCCCACCTGGCTCCGGCGCTACCGGTGCCGGTCCCAGAGGTCATCGCCGTCGGCCACCCGGGATTCGGGTATCCCGAACGTTGGGCGATCACCAGTTGGCTCGACGGCGAACCTCCGTCGACATCGCAGCCAGCCGGTCCGGTGGCCGATGCGCTTGCCGGTGATCTGGCGACGTTCACCACCGCCCTGCACCGCCTTGACGTCCCGATCGAAGCGGCCACCGACCCGACCCTTCGGCGTTACCGCTCCGCGCAGTTGTCGGACATCGACGCCGAGATCCGCCAGTACCTCGACGATTGCCGGGGTCTGAGCGATCTGCCGCTGGATCTCGACGCCTGCCTCGAGGTGTGGAGCGAGTCCGTCGCGCTACCGGCGTCGAACGTGCAGACCGACCGATGGGTGCACGGTGACTTGCTCGCAGAGAACCTGCTGGTGCGCGGCGACCGGCTCGCCGCGGTGCTCGACTTCGGGGGCCTCGCCGTCGGTGACCCGAGCGTGGACCTCATCGTCGCCTGGGAAGTGCTTGGCCCCGATGCGCGCGAGGTGTTCCGCGCCAGGCTCGGTGTCGATGACCTCACCTGGCTGCGCGGACGAGGATGGGCAATCGCCATCGCGGTGATGACCTTTCCGTACTACTGGCACTCCATGCCGGCCCGCTGCCACGCCCGCCTGGCCATGGCCAACCAGGTTCTCAGCGACCAGCGCGCCTGAGCATGGCCATCCCGAGGAACGGGGCGAGCCACACGCACACGGGCGGCGGTCTCAGTTTCCCAGGTAGAGAATGACGAAACCCGCTTCGCCTCGTTGCCCGGGTGCACCGCCGGAACCGGCCACACCCGGTACTCCGCCGAGGTCGCTTCCAGGGGTGCGGTCGAGGGCAACTGCAGGAGCAACGTTGTCTGAGTCCCCGCCTGACCCCGGCCCATTTCCGGGGAAGGCGACGAACACGTCCCCGCCGATGTTGTTGGAGATGGCGCCTGACGGGTTACCCATGGCTCCGGCACCCCCGCCAGCACCCACGATGACACGCCAGGAGTCGCCCGGGGTAACGGGCACCTGAGTGCGAATGTAGCCGCCTTGCCCGCCGTTGGTGGCCGTACCGCCGCCGGCACCGCCACCGCGGGCTTCAGCGATGATGCTTGTTACCCCGCTAGGGACGATGAATGTCGTGTCGGTGACGCCCGTAAACGTCAGCACGTTGGGCGTCATCGACCCAGGGCTCCCGGCCGGTCCAGCCGGCCCGGTCGGGCCCGTCGGGCCCGTCGGACCAGCTGGCCCCGTCAATCCTGTTGGGCCTGCCGGTCCGGTTGCTCCCGTTGGGCCTGCCGGTCCGGTTGCACCCGTTGGGCCTGCCGGTCCGGTTGCACCCGTTGGACCTGCCGGTCCGGTTGCCCCGGTGGGACCTGGTGATCCTGCTGGTCCGGGTAGCCCAGTTGCGCCTGGCGCGCCGGCGGGGCCCGGAAGTCCCTGCTTACCAGCCTGATTCCAGCTCACCGCCGCCTCGGACCGTCCGCAGTGTCCTGCACTCCCGGACCGGGTCGGATCGATCAGTCGCAGCGCACCGGTGGACCGGTTGACGCAACCGTGGAACTGGCCGGTCCCGGTGTCCGGAATGCTGGCGACGGCGATACCCCCGACGGCCGTTACGGTGATGGCAGCAAGAACACCGCCCACCCAAAACCCTGTGGAACGACGAAGCTGTCGCATCGGACCCTCGGTTCACGCGGAGAGACGGAAACGCGTCGAGTACACCGGCCGCTGGTCGGTCTGTCAACGGCCGCAAAAGGCGCCGTCATCAACATTCCCCCGCAACTGACGCGAATTTACTTCGCCAGCGTGCGGGCCTCGCATACGTTCAGCCGGCTCGGGCAAGCACATTGATCCACGGCTCAGTTCGCCCGTCAACGTGCACGATCGAGTGGACTTGCCAGGCCGTCCCGGCGAGCGCCGCTCGCAGTTCTGGCTCGCGCCAATAGGTAAAGTGGCGCGGCAGGTCGAGCTTCGCGGTGCTCCAGCCTGATCCGTCGCCCTCCTTGACGGTGAACCCCACAATGCCGCCTGGCGCAACGGCAGCACGGAACCGGTCGAGAACATCCACGAACTGTTCGCGGTCGAGGTGCAGCAGGACGGCCTGAGCCAGGACGCCTCGATAGGGACCACCGAGGTCGGCGGTCCTGATGTCGAGCAGCTGCGCATCGTGGCCCGCTGCCCGCATCATCTCGACGAAGGCCGTCGATGCGTCGCTGCGGCTGACCTGCACCCCTCGCTGCTCCAAGTAGTCAGCATCCGCCCCAGGGCCGCTACCCACTTCCAGCACCTTTCCGCCACGAGTCAGCACAGCGAACTCGTCAAGAAAGGCCGACGGGCGTTGGTCGTGGCGGCTGGACCATTCTGCGTAGCGTCCCGCCGCAGCATCGTAGGTCTCGATCGTGACGTCGTTGGGATCACGTGCCATGGACTCGACCCTATCCGCGCCACACGGAAAGGAGCGCAGTCGATCGGCGCCACCATGACGCGCGTCGAGGGCTGCCCCGTCGGTGGGTCAGCCCGCTACCGCCACGCAGCCTCCGTCACCATCTCGTCAGCCAGCTCGGCGAACCGGCGTAAGTCCTTCACCGACGGCCGCGGGGCTGGTCGCCGCAATGATATCGACGTGTAATCCTTGCCGAGTGAGCCGAAATATGAGCGATGATCCGGAGAGCAAGGCGCTGCTTCATTCTCTCGCGCGGCAAGGTCTGATCGCGGATGGAGCGATGCCCGCCTTTCAGGGTTTCTACCCGGTGTTCGGCGGGATGACGAACGTGGGACTCATCGCAACCCGCCAGCGGGCGCTTACCTTTCACACCGACACGATGCGGAGCTGGTCGCGGTACTCCGGCATGCAAATCACCACGCCGCTGCGCACGTTCGACCGGGCGTCGCTTTGGCTCGGCCTGGGGCGCGGGAACTACTCACGTCTGATCAGTGACACCGGCGCGAGGTTCTGGGTAGACGGGTCCTGGGAGGCCTGCT
>JBBQFE010000385.1:0-3730 GCA_038321605.1 Mycobacteriales bacterium
AGGCATGGCGTCCCCAGTACCGTCCGGCCCAGTACCGTCCGGCCCAGTACCGTCCGGCCTCGACCCTCAGGTGGCCGAGCGGCTCAAGCGCGACGTCGCGGGTCTGGTGGCCGCGGTAGTTCAGCAGCACGACACCGGTGAGGTTCTGATGGTCGGGTGGATGGACGACGAGGCCCTGCATCGCACGCTGACCAGCGGTCGCGCCACCTACTGGTCACGATCGCGTCGGGAGTACTGGGTGAAGGGCGCGACCTCGGGCCACGCGCAGTACGTGAAGTCCGTCTCCCTGGACTGTGACGGCGATGCGCTGCTGATCAAGGTGGATCAGGTCGGCGCGGCCTGCCACACCGGTGACCGGACCTGTTTCGACGCTGCCCCGCTGCCGGTGCGGATCGGCGAGTCCGCGGAGCTTCCGGTATGACCGCGGATCCGGCGCTGGTCGGCGCAGACATCGATCGTGCCCAACTCGGTGACCTGGCCAAGACCCACCGGCTGGTCCCCATCACCCGCACCCTGTTCGCCGATGCCGAGACCGCCGTCGGCGTGTACCGCAAGCTCAGCGGCGGACGGCCGGGCACGTTCCTGCTCGAATCTGCCGAGCCGGGCGCGTCCTTCTCCCGTTGGTCCTTCGTCGGTGTGAACAGTGTCGCGACCCTGACGGCGGACGGTGCCGAGGGCAGATGGTTGGGAGCGGTGCCGTCCGGGTTGCCGACGGTGGGTGATCCGCTGGAACTGCTCGCGGCCTCGATCCGGGCGGTCCAGGCACCGCGTCTCACCGGATTGCCACCGTTGACCGGTGGCTTCGTCGGTTACCTCAGCTATGACGTGGTCCGCAGGCTCGAGGTGCTTCCGGAGATCGCGCCGGACGAGTTGCACCTGCCCGAACTCAGCATGCTGTTGGTCACCGATCTCGCAGCGGTCGATCATCACAACTGCACGATCACCCTGATAGCCAACGCGATTCTGGACGCCGAGATGTCGCCGGCCGACCTGGATGACGCCTACGCGGATGCCCAAAGGCGCCTGGATGTGATGGCTGCCGACCTGGCAGCGCCGACCGAGTCGACGGTCGTGCCGTTGGTGTCGGTACCACCGAAGCACGCGGAATCCCGTACGCCGCCGGGCGAGTTCGAGATCGCGGTGGAGAAGTGCCTGGAGGCGATCCGGGCCGGTGAGGTATTTCAGATCCTTCCCGGGCAGCGCTTCATCGCGGAGACCTCGGCCAGCGCGTTCGACGTCTACCGCGCGCTACGCACGCTGAACCCGTCGCCGTATCTGTACTTCCTGCACTTCGAGGATTTCGACATCGTCGGGTCCAGCCCCGAGGCGCTAGTGACCCTGTCCGAGGGCACCGCGACCATCCATCCGCTGGCGGGCACCCGGCCACGCGGTGCCGATGCGGCCGCGGACGCCGAACTGGTGGCCGAACTGCTCGCCGACCCGAAGGAGCGGGCCGAGCACGTGATGCTGGTGGATCTGGCCCGCAACGATCTGGGTCGGGTGTGCGCGCCCGGCTCGGTCCGGGTCGTCGAGTTCGGCGTGGTGGAGCGCTACAGCCATGTCTGGCACATCGTGTCCACCGTCTCGGGCGAGGTGGCTGCGAACAAGGACGCGTTCGACGTCTTCGCCGCGGCCTTCCCACACGGCACGGTTTCCGGCGCCCCGAAGGTCCGGGCGATGGAGCTGATCGAGGAGTTCGAGCCGGTCCGCCGAGGGATCTATGCCGGTGCTGTCGGTTACTTCGACTCGGCCGGCGATATGGATCTCGCGATCGCCATCCGGACGGCGGTGATGACCGGCGGCAAGGCGTACGTCCAGGCCTCTGCCGGTATCGTTGCCGACTCGATTCCGGCGAACGAAGAGGCCGAAACCCGCAACAAGGCGCGCGCGATCCTGCAGGCGATCGCCACCGCAGAGACCCTGACCCAGCCGTAATGCCGACATGACCGGTCCGGTGACCGCAGCTGAGCCCACCGTGGACGCCGACCGGCGTCGGGAGATCGGTGCTGTGCTCGGGCTGATGGTGCTCGCGGGCGGGGGCGCACTCCTCGCATGTAGCCGGGTGTGGTTGACGCTTGCGGTGAACCGTCCGGCGCCGTTCGCGGCCCTTTCCGTGACAGTGCCCGGACGTACGGAATTCCCGGCGCTGGCGGGCCTTGCCGTCGTCACGCTGCTGGCCGGCATCGTGGCGCTCATCGCCGGCCGCTGGGCACGCACGGTGCTCGGCGTCCTGGTGGTGCTCAGCTCGCTCGCTGAGGGCTGGTACGCCTGGCGTGGCTTCGCAATCCCGGGCGACGGCCGATTGCGCGAACTCATGGGGGGTATCGGCAAGACCGGAACCGCCGCCGTGAGCAGCCACCGGTCGGTGGCGTGGCCGAGCCTGACCTTCGCGTTCGCCGCACTGTCGCTGCTCGCCGGACTCGCGCTGGCGGCTCGCGGGCGGGGCTGGAAAGCGGGCCTGTCGTCGCGGTACGCAGCGCCGGTCGAGGTCGCCCTGTCAGCCGATCCGTGGCGGTCGCTGGACCGCGGTGAGGATCCGACAATTGCCGATGGCTAGCATCGGTGCCAGTAACCGACAGACAAGCACCGGAGCGGTCGGCGCCCCGGTCTATCGAGGGAGACGAGTGTCCAACGTCCTCGACGACATCGTCGTCGGAGTTCGCGAGGACATTGCCGCACGCCAGGCGGTGGTGAGCCTCGATCAGGTCAAGGCCGCCGCCCAGGCCGCGCCGCCGGCGCTCGACGCCTTCGCTGCGCTGCGGGCCCCCGGTGTCGCGGTCATCGCAGAGGTGAAACGTCGCAGCCCGTCCAAGGGGGTACTGGCCGACATCACCGATCCCGCGGGGCTGGCAGCCGAGTACGAGATCGGCGGCGCCAGGGTGATCAGCGTGCTGACCGAGCAGCGGCGCTTCGGCGGCTCCCTGGACGACCTGGACTCGGTGCGCGCAGCGGTGTCGATACCGGTGCTGCGCAAGGATTTCGTCCTCAGCTCCTATCAGGTACACGAGGCCCGCGCACACGGTGCTGACGTGGTGTTGCTGATCGTGGCCGCGTTGGAGCAGAACGTGCTCATCGGCCTGCGAGAACGCATCGAATCGCTGGGCATGACGGCGCTCGTCGAGGTGCACGACGAAGAAGAGGCATCCCGTGCGCTGGACGCTGGAGCGCGCGTGATCGGCGTCAATGCGCGAAACCTCCGCACCCTGGAGGTCGACCGTTCGACGTTCGAACGGATCGCCCCGGGCATGCCGTCCGGAGTGGTGAAGATTGCGGAGTCGGGTGTCCGCGGGCCGCACGACCTGATCGCGTACGCCTCTGCAGGCGCAGACGCGGTGCTCGTCGGTGAAGGCCTGGTCACGTCGGGCAATCCCCGGCAGGCGGTAGCCGATCTGGTAACGGCGGGTTCGCACCCGGCCACGCCCCGGACCTCACGATGACTGCCCGGTTGCTCGTGTGCGCGGGCGGCCGATGGCGACGCTGACCGTCCCGTCAGCCCATTCGTCGCACGTCGCCTAGGAGTAATGCCATGACCGACAACTCTGCTCTTTCCACCGCTTCACTTGTTACTGCACCCTCCACCGGACCTTCCACCGGCGCCACCGCGCCGGGCGTCGATGGTGCCGCGGCCGTACCTGACGCCATCTCCGTTCCCGATGCCACCGGCCACTTCGGTCCGTACGGAGGTCGCTTCGTACCCGAGGCACTGGTTGCCGCACTGGACGAGATCGCC
>JBBQFE010000386.1:0-3709 GCA_038321605.1 Mycobacteriales bacterium
CGGGAGGTGGCGCGGTGTCGGGTGCGGTGCTCATCGCAGGATGCTCCTGTCCGGGGCGATTGTTCAGTCGGTGACGAGGTGGTAGTCGCCGGCTTCGTCGAGTGCGGCGAGCAGCACCTCGTCTGAGAGCGGCTGACTGCTGGTCACGTGCACGCTGGACGCCCCCTCGGCGTCGAGGTCGACGGTTACCGCGGTGACCTCCTCGAGCGCGATCAGTTCGCTGGTGACGGCGTTCACGCAGTGCCCGCAGGTCATTCCGGTCACGAGATAGGTGGTATCGGTCATCGGTGGGCTCCTTGTTGTCCAGGTATTGGCTGGGCGATGCTCTCTTGGCTGCGCGATCAGGACCGCACCAGCCGCGCGATGGCGGCGGATGCTTCTTTGATCTTGTCGTCCGCCTCTTGGCCGCCGGCTTGGATGGCATGGCTGACGCAGTGGCTGAGGTGTTCGTCGAGCAGGGCCAGCGCGACGGCTTCCAGCGCCTTGGTGGCGGCGGACACCTGAGTGAGGCTGTCGATGCAGTAGGTGTCCGACTCGACCATCCGCTGCAGCCCCCGGACCTGGCCCTCGATGCGACGCAGGCGTTTGAGGTGCGCGTCCTTGGTCGCTGAATAGCCACGTTCCGGCGGTTGTGCGGCGGTGTCCATGGGACTCGTCTCCTCGGCAGGCAGCGCGAAGTGCGCCCACCTCAGAGTGTACCCCCTAGGGGTATTGCATGTCGGCTGGCGTCGGGTTCGAGCAGAGTCAGACGAACGCACGCACACCCAGATCGCTTGGTGGTTAGCCCGCGGCGCCTGCCTCAGCGCCAGGCGCGGGCGCGGAGCAACCGGAGTCCATTGAGCCCCACCACTACCGTCGAGCCTTCGTGGCCGGCGACGCCGAGGGGCAGCGGCAGGTGGCCAGCGAGGTCCCAGGTGACCAGCGCTGCGATGACGATGCCCGCGATCACCAGGTTGGCCACCACCACCCGCCGGGCTCGCCGGGACAGTGCCACAACCCGTCCCAGGGTCGCGAGATCGTCGCGGACCAGCACCACGTCGGCGGTGTGCAGCGCGAGGTCGGAGCCGTGCGTGCCGAGCGCAACCCCGGTGTCCGCCGCAGCGAGCATCGCGGAGTCGTTGATGCCGTCGCCGATGGCCAGCACATGCCGTCCGGCAGCGTGCAGCTCTGCCACGGCGCTCACCTTGTCGTGCGGCAGCAGCCGTGCGCGGACCTCGGTGATGCCCACTTCGTCGGCCAGCCGCTGGGCGGCGCCGGAGTTGTCGCCGGTGAGCAGCAGCGGGCTTCGTCCGGTAAGGGCGGCCAGGGCGCTCACCGCCTCGCGGGCGTGTGACCGGGGACGGTCCGACAGCACCAGCACGCCTGCGACCAGCTCGTCGAGCAGCACCGCCACCGCGGTGGCGCCCTCGGTCTCGGCCTCGGCGATCACGCGTCTGGCCTGCTCGGTGACCAGCTGGTCATCGAGGCCGTCCAGCAGCGTCGGAGCGCCGACCTGCACGGCCCGACCGGCGACGAGGGCGCGCACCCCACGCCCGGGTACGGAGGAGAAGTCCTCAGCTGTCGAAAGGGCGAGCCCCTGCTGGTGCGCCTCGGCGACGATGGCTGCCGCCAACGGGTGCTCACTCGGACGTTCGGCGGCGGCTGCGAAGGCAAGCAGCGCACCCGCGGTGATCTGGCTGCCCGGGACGACGTGGATGCCGGTCACCCGCGGGGTGCCCTGGGTGAGCGTGCCGGTCTTGTCGAAGACCGCGATGTCGGACTGGCCGAGCTGCTCCATCACGACGGCGGACTTCACCAGCACTCCGTGCCGGCCGGCGTTGGCGATGGCGGACAGCAACGGCGGCATGGTGGCGAGCACGACGGCGCAGGGTGAGGCGACGATCATGAACGTCATCGCGCGCAGCAACGTCGTGGACAGGTCGGCGCCGAGCAGCAGCGGCACCACGAACAGTGCGACGGTGACGGTGACCATGCCGATCGAATACCGCTGCTCGACCTTCTCGATGAACAGCTGGGTGTTCGCCTTGGTGGCGGACGCCTCCTCGACGAGCGCGACGATGCGGGCCACCACCCAGTCGCCGGAATGGCGATTGACCTTTACCCGCAGGGCCCCTGTTCCGTTCAGGGTGCCGGCGAACACCTCGTCGCCCGGGCCTTTGAACACCGGCAGCGGTTCACCGGTGATGGTCGCCTGATCGACCTCCGATGCGCCGTGCAGCACCTCGCCGTCGCACGGAAGTCGCTCCCCGGGACGCACCAGTACCTCGTCACCGATGACGAGGGCGGCCGCATCCACGAGCTGTTCGTCCCCGTCGGCATCCAGTAGAACGGCCTGATCCGGGGCCAGATCCAACAGTGCCCGTACCGAATCCTCGGTGCGCTTGGTGGCCAGAGCCTCCAGGGCACCCGAGGTGGCGAAGATGACGATGAGCAGCGCGCCGTCGAACACCTGCCCGATCGCAGCGGCGACGAGCGCGGCGACGATCATCAACAGGTCCACGTCGAGGGTCCGCTGACGCAGTGCGGTGAGTCCGGCGAGCCCAGGTTCCCAGCCGCCCGCGGCGTAGCAGGCCAGGTAGAGCACCCACCACACCGGTGAGGGCGTTCCCGCCAGTTGCAGCACCGCTCCAACGGCGAACAGGCCGGTGGCCAAGGCCGCCCAGCGGACCTCGGGCAGGGTGAGGAACCCCCGCACGCCGGTGCCGGTGGACCGGCGGGTCGTCGACACCAGGGCGGGCTCGGAAAGCATGGCGGGCACGAAAAACTCATCTCGGTAGCTGGGCCACCCGCAATCCAGCGGCGGTCGCCAGTCGAGAATACCGACGGCCCGGGAGGCCAACCTCTGAACTTCCGCCGAGGCCGTTGACAACGGGCGAAACCGGGACGAGATTAGCGGTCGGGTTACAGCTGTGTAACCAGCACGGGTCAGAGAGTGAGCATCGCATGCGCAAGAAGCCTTCTCAGCGGACAACCGTCGTCCTTGCCGTGGCCGCAACCGCGCTGGCCCTGCTGGTGCCGATGGCGCCGGCGACCGCAGCTCCTGCCACTGCCGCCACAGACGGCCCGGGCACCACCAGCCACTTCGATCTCGCTCGCAAGGACTGCCTGGGAACCGCCCGCAACACCACGTCCAAGATCTGGTACACGGTGGCCAACGGGGTGCTGTCCGACGTCTACGCGCCGACCATCGACACCACCAACGTCGAGACCATGCAGTACGTGGTCACCGACGGCTCGACGTTCACCGACCTGCAGACCCGCGACACCACGTACACGGTTTCTTCTGACCAGACGGGCATGATCTGCACCGTCCGCACCACCGCCAAGTCGAACGCCTACCGGCTCGTCACCACTTATCTGACGGACCCCAACCGCGCGTCGGTGGTACTGCACACGCAGTACCAGCCGCTCACCGCAGCCGCGCGCAACTATCACCTCTACGTCCGGCTGGACGCCACCGTCGGTGGCAACGGTGGTGGGGGCACCGGGACCCCGGCGACGTCCAACGGCGGCGCCGACAGCGCCGTGATCGACCGCAGCACGGGCACCGCGGTTCCGGTCTCGTACGACACCGTGACCGCTACCAACGCCGCGAACCGGGACTACGCGGTGCCCACCTATCTGGCGCTGCGGGCTGATCGTGCGTTCACCCAGGTCAGCAGCGGCTTCGTCGGGACGCCCAGCGACGGGTTGACCCAACTCGACGCCG
>JBBQFE010000387.1:0-3708 GCA_038321605.1 Mycobacteriales bacterium
GGGCCAGCTGTGCTTCCATTCGATGTTCGCCAGCGGAAGAAGATGATGTCCAATCGCCGAAACTGCCGAATCAGATGACCACGTTCAGACACCGCGGCTGCGGTGCCAAAGGGTTCGGCGATGACGTCAGAGGTCTGTGCAAGGTCCCCCATGATTGCTCCCCAACTTGAACTGAATTCAGTTCAGGCAACTTAGCAACGGCTTACAGAGACCGCAAGCCGTTATGCTGCGCTCATGTCCCCACCACCACCGCCGGCTCGACGCCCCCGTACCCGCGACCGGGAGGCGTACCTTGAAGCCGCCCGCACCGTCATCGCCCGCGACGGCGCCTGGGCCGCCCGAATGGCTGACATCGCCAAGGAAGCTCATACAACGTCACCGGGGCTGCTTTACCACTTCACGTCGCGCCAAGCACTGCTCACCGAAGCCCTGGCCCAAAAAGACGACCGGTGGCTCGCCAAATTCGAGCACTACAGCCGCAGCCACGACCCGGTTCAACAACTCGGCTTTGCTCTGACCGCGCTCCTCAACCCCCCGAAGGACCAGCGCGAACTCTGGCGCCGAGACTGGACGGTGTGGTTCGAAGCCTGGACCATCGCCCTGCACGACCCGGTGGTGGCCGCCGCCTGCCAAACCCAGGAAAGTCGATGGTGTGACCTGTTTGAAACCATGATCGTCGCCGGTTGCGAGCTCGGCAAAATCGATACCCAGAACATCGCGCCACGCGCCGTCGCAGCCGAACTGATGGCTCTGGTAGACGGACTCGCGCTGCGACTACTGATGCCCGGCACCAAACTCACCCACCCGCTTGCCGCCCGTAACGCGCACCGATCCTGCGCGCGACTCTGTAGTACCGGTTAACGGGCGCACCGGTTGCGGGCTCGCACCCGCCTGCGGGCGGGACCTCCACAGCCCTAGCAACAAACGCAGCGACTCACCCACCGATCATCTATCGACGGTGCCACCAGGGAGGTATTAAAAGCGGGGGTGACTCCTTGCACGCGGAGGTGTTGCACTGATCGGCCGGCTGCCGGAGCGGTGCGCGGTGGTCACCACTCGCAGCGGGCGGCTCTCAGGAGAGACCGGACTACAGACCCCGACAGCAAACAACTGATCCACCCAGCGGTCCCCAACGTACGGACCAAAGGACAGGCCCGTCGGTCAAGTGCGCTGAACCCGGCTGGCAGGCCCACCAGATCCCGACCCTCAAAACATGAGCAGCATTCTGGGTACTGCTTCAGGGACGCCGGGGGTCAGGTCACCCGCGCGGATGCTCGAGCGAAGCCGGGGTCCGCAGGTGCTGGCTGGGCCGCAGCCGGACGTGTCGAAACGCACGCCCGACGAGGCCTTCGATTGCCCGGCCACCGTCCAGCCGTCAGCTGATGATCTGCACGGCGGCTTATGCCTGCATGCGGCGTATTCGGCGTTGCAGGGGCACACTGAAGCGCGTGACCAATGACTTTCACCGCGAGGGGTATGCCCTCGACAGTTATGCCACGGTGGTGCAGCGCCTCAGCGCTGAGTTCGCCAATCAGCACAGCTATGACGCAGTCACTGCCGCGGTCATGAAAGCCAACGCTGCCGTACGCCGCAGCAAAGACACAAACAGCACCTGCACCTTGCTGGAAGAGGCCCGCCACCGGCTGCAACAACTGCCTGCCACCCGGCGCACCCTTTGAGCCGACGTCCCGCAGTGGCAAGGGCCACCAGGCATAGGCCCTGACTTGGCCCCACTTCGGCCGTCGTTCTGCACGACTGGTGGGGCCAGAAGACCTCACGAAACGCAGCCCATTGACCCGCCCCGCAGTACCACGGCTCTCCGTCGCACCCGCAAATGAGAACTCGGCGTCAGCGCGGGACTGTGGATTTAACGGCACCTCTCTGTGTCAAGCGGCTGGGGACAGAGAGGAAACCAACTTGTTGAATCTGGGCGGGAGCTCGTGGCCTGCAGCCATGATCTTCAAGGTTGTGATCGGGGTCGCTCGGGAAACACCTGTCGCCCTGCTGGGCTGACCGTCTAACGGCCTGCGTCCTGATCACAACCGCCCGGTTGGGGTGGCTCGAGAGAGGTCTGCAACGCCCGAAGTTGGTCTGCCCTCCGACCGGATCCATGATCGTCGACTGGTTGGAGGATGGTTCGGATGTCAGCTGCAGCAAAGCACGTACTCACCCGGCAGGGTGTGGTTATCGCCGTCGATCCGCATAAGGCGTCCTGGACCGCGGTGGTGGTCACCGCGGACCTGGCCGCGGCGGATTCGATCCGGGTCGAGGTCAACCGCGCAGGCTATCGGCAGCTGCGCCGCTTCGCCGCGGCCTGGCCCGGTGCCCGATGGGCGATCGAGGGCGCAGCCGGCTTAGGAGCACCGCTCACGGAGCGGCTGCGTGAAGACCAGATCGTGGTCACCGACGTTCCCGCGAAACTGGCACGCCGCGTCCGGCTGTTGTCCACCGGCCACGGCCGCAAGAGCGACAAAGCTGACGCGTTGTCGATCGGTATCGCGGCGTCATCAGCCCCGGCGCTACGCACCGTCCAGATCGACGAGGCGATCGCTGCACTGCGGGCGGTTACCGAGCACCGCGACGATATGGTCCGCACCCGAACCCAGCTGATCAACCGGCTACACGCGCTGCTGGTCAAGCTCGTCCCTTCCGGGCTGCCCCGCGGGCTGACCGTCGAGGCGGCCTCCGACGCCCTTCGCCGCATCAGGCCGCGCGATCCGTTGGCCCGGACCTTGCGCACTATCGCCGCCGAACTGGTTGTGGAGCTACGCCGCCTCGACCGACGCATAGACGACGCGGCCCGCACCCTGAGCGCCGCTGTCGCAGCGTCGAGGACCACCCTCACTGAACTGCTCGGTATCGGCGACGTGATGGCCGCCAAGATATTGGCCCGCACCGGACCGATCAGCAGGTTCCCGACCTCGGCCGCCTTCGCGTCCTACTGCGGCGTCGCACCGATCGAGGTCTCCTCCGGCGACGTCGTGCGTCACCGGCTCTCCCGGGCTGGCGACCGGCAATTGAACTACGCCCTGCACGTGATGGCGCTCTCCCAGATCCGATACGAATCACCCGGCCGCGCCTACTACCAGCGCAAGCGCGCTGCCGGGAAGAGCCACAAATAAGCGATGCGCTGCCTCAAGCGCCGCCTGTCCGACGTGGTCTACCGCACCATGATCAACGACTCGGTTTCCTCTCTGTCCCCAGCCGCTTGACACAGAGAGGTGCCGTTTGTCGGACAGTCCCGAAAGTGTTGCGCTGACCTATTGAGACCGCCGGCATGTGCGGATGTTTCGTGGCATTCATGCTCGGGTCGCGGGCCGTAGCGATGGTGTCAGCGTCAAGATGCCAGTGGGTGGGTCGTCGGCCCAGAGGGCAAGGTCAGCGGTAACCCAGTCGAGTTCGACTTCGAGATAGGGCTGGGCGTGCTCGTCGGCTGCTTCGCTCAGGGTTCGGATGCGCCATTCGTTCCAGCGGTCGATGAGATGCCCACGCACTGCGTCCAGCTGTGCTCGGCTCCATCTGCTTTGCGTCACGCAAAGCCCGCCGGGCAGCTGGGGTCCGAGGACTCCGATAACCCGTTCGATGTCACTTGCTGCCACGACCACTACCGCCTGGTCGGCGCTGGGGCGGAAGATGACGAGCCTGACCGCGCTGCCGCTGGTCAGGAGATCGCCGATCGCGAATTCTGGGTTGCTGTCTCGTGCTCCT
>JBBQFE010000388.1:0-3703 GCA_038321605.1 Mycobacteriales bacterium
TACGGGGAGCTCGAAGAGGTGAACCACACCGAGGAGCGGTTGGTGTTTGCGTTACCGCAGGAGCTGCGTCGCGACATGCGCCTGACTCCCAAAGCCTGAATGTTTGTAGGGTCTGGCGTCAGTTGCGTCAGCGGCGAGTGATCATCCGGATGCCGGCAATGACCAGGACAATCGCGGTGGCTGCAGCGATCGCGGGGAACCCGTACACCAGCCAGTTCGCTGCGGCGTCGGTCAGCGCGGCACGGTCCTTCAGGCCATTGGAACTGAGGTAGAGCTTGACGCCGGAGGCGACGAAGTACACCAGCGGCGGCGCAACCACGATCGTGAACATCTGGGTGCGGCGGACGATCAGGATCCCCACCAGGGATCCGAGGATCAGCGACCAGTTGAAGGCGCCCCGGATCGAGGCGCCGCTGATCTGGTCGATCAGCCCGCCCACGCCAGCGATGAGCAGGAGCACCGCAAGCGCGGCGAAACCGGGCAAACCGCGGCCAACGTTTCGCTTTGCCGGGCGCGGCTTAACCGCAGTCTCTGCCTGATAGCCCGCAACGTCTGTTTCGTTCCAGCCGTAGCCATTGGCGCCCGCGCCAGCTGACCGCAGGTCTGCGGCGCGGTACTGCGAGGCGTCGGGGTAGGCCGTGGTCCCGTGCGGCTCGGGCACGTAGGTCGGTCCATTGTCCAGTGGCACGGTGCTACCGTACCCGGCTCACCTCGGTGTCAGCTGTAACAGACCTGGTGGTGGTCAGGATCTGGTCGGGCGCCGGCAGCTTGCCGTCCACGCCGGTGTCGATCACCGACAGGTCCGACAACCGGCGGGCGCTCACGAGCACCCGTCCCTCCAGCGTCCCGACTCCTGCGTTGAACGATGACACTGCCGTGGACAACGAGCGACCCAACTTGTCCAGGTGCCCCGACATCGTCGACAGCCGCTGGTAGAGCTCTCGTCCCAGCTTGCTGACCTCGGCGGTGTTTCGGGCCAGGGACTCCTGACGCCAGCTGTAGCCGATGGTCCGCAGCAGCGCCACCAGGGTGGTCGGGGTCGCCAGCACGACATTGCGCCCGAAGGCGTGTTCGAGCAGACCGGGGTCCTCGCGCAGGGCCGCATCGAGGAATGCATCGGCGGGGACGAAGCAGACCACGAACTCCGGCGACGGATCGAAGAAGTCCCAGTACGCCTTGGCGCCGAGAGCGTCGATGTGCGTCCGGAGCTGGCGCGCGTGGGCCTTGAGCCGGTGCGCGCGTACGGTCTCGTCCCTGGCCTCCATCGCTTCCAGGTAACCGGAGAAGGCGACCTTGGAATCGACCACTATGTGCTTTCCGCCGGCGAGGGTCACCACCAGATCCGGCCGCACCACCTCGCCTTCCGGGCCATGTGCGGTTGCCTGGGTTACGTAGTCCACGTGTTCGACCATGCCGGCCGCCTCGACGGCACGTTCGAGCTGCAGCTCACCCCACCGACCGCGGATCTGCGGGGCCCGCAGTGCGGTGACCAGTTGACTGGTCTCGCTGCGTAGGCCGTCGGCTGACACCCGCATCGCGGCCAGGTGTTGATCGAGGACCGCGGTCGCCGACAGCCGGTCTCGCTCCGATTCGTGGAGCTGCGCCTGCACCCTGGACAACGCCTCGCGCATCGGGGACACCAGCGACTCGATCGCCTGCTGGCGAGTGGCCAGGTCGTGCGCCGAGGCCCCGCGGACGCCGTCGATCTGAGCACGGGCCAGTTCCGACAGGGCCGCTCGATTGCGAGCGACGAGAAATCCCAGTGCCGCGCCCAGCACCAGGCCGAGCAGCAACCCGACGACCAGCGCGAAGAAGCCTGCAGATGTCATGCAAGAACAATGACCCAGACCTCCGACAGTTTCCCGCAGGCGAGGGATTCCGCCGCGCACGCCGCGTCCCGACAGGGTCTGCCCAGGCCGTAGACTGGCGGCTCGTGGCCCTCACTATCGGCATCGTCGGACTGCCCAACGTCGGCAAGTCCACCCTGTTCAACGCACTCACCCGCAACAATGTGCTCGCCGCGAACTACCCTTTCGCGACCATCGAGCCCAACATCGGCGTGGTGGGAGTGCCCGATGAGCGGCTCAAGGTGCTGGCAGGGATCTTCGGTTCCGCAAAGATCCTGCCCGCGACGGTCAGCTTCGTCGACATCGCAGGCATCGTGCGGGGAGCGTCCGAGGGCGCCGGCCTGGGCAACAAGTTCCTCGCCAACATCCGCGAGGCCGATGCGATCTGTCAGGTCATCCGGGCGTTCACCGATCCTGATGTAGTGCACGTCGACGGCAAGGTGTCGCCCGTCGACGACATCGAGACCATCAACACCGAACTACTGCTGGCCGACATGCAGACGATCGAGAAGGCGCTGCCGCGACTGCAGAAAGAGGCCCGGACCCACAAGGACCGCGCGCCGGTCCTCAAGGCTGCTGAAGAGGCCCAGCAGGTGCTGGAGGCGGGTCGGACGGTCTTCGCGGCCGGCCTGGATCCCGAACCGCTGCGCGAGCTGCACCTGATGACGGCCAAGCCCTTCCTGTACGTGTTCAACGTCGACCCCGATGAGCTCACCAACGCCGAGTTCGTCGGCGGACTCCGCGAGCTGGTGGCTCCCGCAGAGGCGATCTTCCTCGATGCCAAGACCGAGGCCGAGCTCAGCGAGTTGGAGCCCGACGAGGCGCTGGAGCTGCTGCAGTCGATGGGCGTCGACGAGTCCGGACTGGACAAGTTGGCTCACCTCGGGTTCCGGACCCTGGGCCTGCAGACCTACCTGACGGCGGGTCCGAAGGAATCCCGAGCCTGGACGATCCCGCAGGGCGCCACCGCGCCGCAGGCAGCTGGTGTCATCCACACCGACTTCGAGCGAGGGTTCATCAAGGCCGAGGTGGTCTCCTTCGACGACCTGGTCGCCACCGGGTCCATGGCCGAGGCGAAGGCCAAGGGCAAGGTCCGCATCGAGGGCAAGGACTACGTGATGGCCGACGGCGACGTGGTGGAGTTCCGCTTCAACGTGTGAGTGAGCTCAAAAACCCAGCAAAAATCGGCCCTAGAGGCCCTGTTGCTCATGGTTAGTCCGCACAAAGTCCGCAGAATATTTCGTCGAGGTCGCAGAACGCATCAGTTCTGAGGCCGCATTTCGGGTGCGATCCTCGGCCGTCGGCCACAGGTGGGCGTAGGTCCGCAGCGTCGTGGTGGCCGACGCGTGACCGAGCGCGCGCTGCACGGTGACGACGTCGCAGCCGGCCGCGATGAGCCCCGAGGCGTAGAAGTGGCGAAGGTCGTGCAGACGGATCCCGGCTAGGCCGGCGTTCTTCTGGGTGAGGCGCCACCAGTAGCCGACGGTGTTCTGGTGTGGTGGGTAGCCGGGCTCGCCCTGGAACAGCCACCGCGCCACTGCGCGCTTGTCAGTGTGGGTGTCGACGTGGTGAGCGAGCATGGCGACCAGTTCGTCGGGCAGGTGGACGGCGCGTTCGGAGCCGTACTTTGGCGCCTTGATCTCGATCTCGCCGGCGCTCACACGTTGTACCTGTCGGGTGAGGTTGAGCTTGCGACGTAGGAAGTCGACGTCACTGACCTGCACGGCGGCAGCCTCACCGAGCCGCAGCCCGGCGAATGCGCAGAGGGCGACGAAGGTGCGGAAGGGAGCGTCCGCGGCGTCGAGTAGCGCCCCGACTTCCGCCACCGTCGGAATCGTCATGCTGGCCTCGGGCCG
>JBBQFE010000389.1:0-3701 GCA_038321605.1 Mycobacteriales bacterium
CGCAGCCGACGGCGGTGAGCAGACCTACCACCGGCTCGCCGAGCTGTACTTCGAGGATCAGGCAGCACTAGAAGCTGCGCTGGGCTCCGATCCGGGCAAGGCCACCGCCGGCGATTACACCGCGATCGCGCCGCCCGGCTCGCGGATGTTCATCGCCGCCGTCGACTAGCTCTCAGCCGGCGGCGCGATCAGGCCAGTCCGAGCGTATCGAGTTGCCACGCAAGGGTGAATGCGATTTCACGCCAGGCGTCGTACCGTCCGCTCCGCCCACCGTGACCGGCGTCCATCTCGGTCTTGAGCAGCACCGCCGTACCCGGCTCGGCAGTCGCGCGCAGCTTGGCCACCCACTTGGCCGGCTCGACGAAGTACACCCGGGTGTCATTGAGGCTCGTGATGGCGAGGATCGCCGGGTAGCGCTTGGCCTCGACGTTCTCATACGGTGCGTAGGACTTCATGTACGCGTACACCGCAGGATCGTCCAGCGGGTTGCCCCACTCCTCCCACTCCGTCACCGTCAGCGGCAGGGACGGGTCCAGGATCGTGGTCAGGGCGTCCACGAACGGAACCTGAGCCACTATGCCGCCGAAGGCCTCTGGTGCCAGGTTGGCCACGGCTCCCATCAGCAGGCCGCCCGCACTGCCACCATGCGCGACGATCCGCTCCGGTTGGGTCCAACCTGCCGAGACCAGATGCTGGGCGGCTGCGATGAAGTCGGTGAAGGTGTTCTTCTTCGACAGCATCTTTCCCTCGTCGTACCAGGGCCTGCCCAGTTCGCCACCGCCACGCACATGCGCAATGGCGTAGACGACCCCGCGGTCGAGCAGCGACAGCCGGGAGATCGAGAAGTACGGATCGATCGAATGCTCGTACGAGCCGTAGCCGTACAGCAGCACCGGCGCCTGTCCGTCGCGGGCGACATCTGCCCGGGCCACCAGCGAGAGCGGCACCTGGGTGCCATCCGGCGCGGTTGCCCACTCGCGCCACTGCCGCAGCGCCGTCAGGTCGACATCGCCGAGCACCGGTTGTTGCTTACGGAACAGCAGTTTTCTGCTGCTCAGGTCATAGTCGTAGACAGTCTCCGGGGTGACCATCGAACCGAAGCCGAGTCGGTAGCTACTGGCGTTCCACTCCCGGTTGGCCCCCGGCGTGACGCTGTAGATCGGCTCGTCGAACTCGATCTGCTCGGCGGCGCCGAAGCCATCAGCGGTGCGCGGCAACACCGACAGCGTCGTCAGGCCGTTGCGCCGTTCGTAGAGCACCGCGTGCCCGGCGAAGGCGTCCACCCCGAGCAGCCGCCGATCGTCGGAGCCGGCGATCAGGGTGCGCCAGTTCGCCCTTGCCGGGTCCGACACCGGAGCCGTCGCCAGCTCGAAGTTCCGGGCGCCGTCGTTGTGCACGATCAGCAACTGGTCACCGGCATGTTCGACGTCGTACTCGACCCCGTCGCGGCGAGCGACCACCACCACCGGTTGCGCTTCGGGATCGGCCGCGTCGATCAGCCAGGTCTCGCTGGTCAGCTTGCTGCCCACTGAGATCTGCACGGCCTGCGCGTTACGGGTCAGATCGACGCCTACCCAGAACCGTTCGTCCTGCTCGTCGAACACCACCACGTCGGACTCGGCAGGTGTGCCGAGGCGATGCCGCCACACCTTGTCGGGTCGCCAGGCGTCGTCGACGGTCACGTAGAAGATCACCGAGGCATCGGCTGACCACGCCGATGAATACGAGATTCCCTCGATGTGATCAGCCAGATCGGCCCCGGTGGTCAGGTCCTTGATCCGCAGCGTGAACCGTTCGTCGCCACTGAGATCCGTCGAGTAGGCCAGCAGCCGGCCGTCCGGGCTGGTGTCGAGGGTGCCCAGGGAGAAGAATTCCGAGTCACCGGCCACCAGATTACCGTCCAGCATGACCTCTTCGCCCGACAGCTCACCCTGGCCGGTCGCGGGCGGATCCTCGCCGCTGTCCGCAGCCGAGACCCGACAGTGGATGGCGTACTGCTGACCCTCGACCGTACGGCTGTAGTACCAGTACGCACCGCGCCTGGTCGGCACCGAGAGATCTGTCTGCTTGGTCCGGGCGGAGATCTCTTCGAAAATCGTGGTCCGCAACGGCTCCAGCTGCGCTGTACTGGCGTCGGTGTAGGCATTTTCGGCCTGCAGATAGGCAATTACGTCCGGATCGGTCTTGTCGCGCAGCCACTCGTAGTCATCGACGAAGGTGTCACCGTGATGCACACGTTCGACGGGTTTGCGGGCGGCAATGGGAGCGGTCAGATCGGGCACACGCTCGAGGCTACCTGGCCCTCATCCGACGGGTGGCCCGCTCACCTCGGCGCTCGGTGCGCGGCCAGGACCGCATCGAGCGCCGCCAGCTCGGCACGCAGCACCTCGGCGCGCTGCTCGGCCTCTGCCAGGGCTGAGTCGTTCACCTCGGCCACCGCCTCCGAGATTCCGGGATGCCCGAGCAGGTCGGCGATGGCGGTGACCACACCGGGCGTCAGGTCCACCCCCTTGGCCAGGGTGCGAGCGCCTCGCTGGCCGCTCACCGTCCAGGCCGCACCCGCAGAGGTGATGCTCACCGAGATCTTCGGAGCCGCTGCCGGCTTGCGGCGTGAGCTCGATCGCCCCTGCGGCGCCGGAGTTTTCGGCATCGCCTCTGGTGCGGAGGCGGTGGTGACGACGGAAGCAGTGGCTTCGACCGGGGTGGCAGGGCCCGGCTGCGGGCGCCTGGCCCTGGTAGTGGCAGTAGCTGCGGCCGCCGCAGGGGTGTTCTTCGCTCGCTTGGCCGTCGCAGCGGAGCGCTTCGTGGCCGAACCGGGTAGCTGCAACTCGTTCGGCGCGAAGGAGAGTTCGTCAGCCTGCCCGTTGATGGTCGCGCGCACCCGGATGAAATCGGCGCCGTCGACAGCGGGGTCGCCGATTCGGACGACGGTGCCACTGGTGCCCTCAGCGAACTGTGGACCGGAGAACTGGACGCGTGGCCGTTTGCCCTCTGCCAGCCGGACGACCAGTGCTGCCAGTGCATCGGCGTCCAGCCCGGGCTTTCGTCGTACCGCCATCGTCGTGCTCGCTCTCTCTGGGGACCAATACCTGCTGAGGTTGCTGAGGTTGCTGAGGTTGCTGAGGTTGCTGCGGACCGGGGCCGATCAGGTCGGCTGTTGCGCAGTCTGCCCTGGCCGACTGACACTTCCGCGCCGGTGGACGCTGACCAGATACCCCTCGCCCGCATCGAAGTCCGCTCCCTGCCAGGTGGAGCAGCGCGCGGTCTCGACCAGGCCCACCGAAGCGCAGGCGGCGAGATAGTCGGTTGCCGGGGTGACCGGGCAGCCTCGCGGCAGTTTCGTCCGCACCAGGCCGAATCCGGCCACCAGCAGCCCGTCCGGCGCCACGGCGGCGCTCAGCAGCCTGAGCACAGTGTCCAGAGATCCAGCAGCCAGCAGGGGAATCACGTTTCCGGCCGCCACGACCAGGTCGAAACCCCGGTCGCCGCCCAGGGTTGTCAGGTCGGTCCGCGACAGGTCGCCGTGCACCCACGGCAACTCGGGCGCGCTCTGACGGGCAACCGCCAGCATCGATTCGTCGGCATCGATCCCTACGCAGTCGTGGCCGAGTTCGGCCAGCCTGATCGCCACCCGTCCGGTGCCACAGCCGGCGTCCAGCACCCGGGCTGGTGCCGCCAGCAGGCTGTGGCAGAAGTCTGCT
>JBBQFE010000390.1:0-3681 GCA_038321605.1 Mycobacteriales bacterium
GGCCACCACCGGGATGCGGCTGAAGCCGGACCGCAGCGACAGCGCCAGCGCCTGCGGCACGGTCTTGGTGCTCTCGATCCACACCACCTCGGTGCGCGGCACCATCACCTCACGGGCGATCGTGTCACCGAGCTCGAAGACCGACTGGATCATCTCCCGCTCACCACGTTCGACCACGCCACGGGCCTCTGCCATGTCGACCAGTTCGCGGATCTCGACCTCGGAGGAGAATGGCCCTTCGCGATAACCCTTTCCTGGAGTTATGGCGTTACCGAGCAGGATCAGCAGCGAGGCCAGCGGGCCGAAGATCCGCCCCAGCAGCAACACCACCGCCGAGCCGAGCAGCGCCACCGAATAGGGGTGCTGCCGCCCGAGTGTCCGGGGTCCGACGCCGATCAGCACGTAGGAAACCAGCACCATGACGCCGATCGTCCCCAGAATGATGGGCCATCCCGACCCCAGTTCGGCGACCGCGGCAATGGTCACGAAGACCGTCGCGGTCAGCTCGGCGGCGACCCGTAACAGCAGCAGCAGGTTGGTGTGCCGGGCACGGTCGGCCACCACCTTGGACATCGCCACGGCACCGCGTCGCCGTTCGCGGACGAGCTCTTCGGTACGGGCCACCGAGACCCTCGCCAGGGCTGCGTCGACAGCAGCGAGCCCACCGGCCGCCGGGACCAGGCAGACCGCCGCGACCAGCAGCACGACATTCGGGCCGGTCATGCCCGTTGCTCGCCGGCCGTCCCGGGTAGCGGCGTGCGAACCGGCTCACGCCCGGTGGCCGCAACCCACTCCCCCACCAGCTTGGACTGCAACTCGAACATCTCACGTTCGTCGTCGGGGTCGTCGTGGTCGTAGCCGAGCAGATGCAGAATCCCGTGCGTGGTCAGCAGAAACAGCTCAGAGGCGGTGCTGTGACCGGCCGCGACGGCCTGACCGGCGGCGACCTCTGGGCAGAGGATCACGTCGCCGAGCAGCGCCGGGCCGGGGTCGGACTCGATTCCCGGTTTGTCGTCCAGGGTGTCCATCGGAAAGGACATCACATCGGTGGGGCCGTCGAGGTCCATCCACTGCTTGTGCAGGGTCGACATGGCTTCGGTGTCGACGATGAGGATCGAGAGTTCAGCGAGCGGGTTGATCCCCATCGCGTCGAGCACGTGCCGCGACAGCAGCGAGATCGCATGCTCGTCGACGTCCGCGCCGGATTCGTTGTTGACTTCGATGCTCATTGCGTGCTGGCTCCGCGCTTGACTTCGTCGAACTCAGACCGAGTCGTCGTATCTGGAGTATGCCTGCACGATGTCACCGACGAGTTGATGCCGGACCACATCCTTGGCATCCAGGTACGCGAAATTGATGTCGTCCACGTCGCCGAGAATGTCGCGCACGACCCGCAGACCGGACTTGGTGCCACTGGGCAGATCGACCTGCGTGATGTCGCCGGTGACCACGATCTTGGATCCGAAGCCGAGCCGCGTCAGGAACATTTTCATCTGCTCCGGCGTGGTGTTCTGGGCCTCGTCGAGGATGACGAACGCATCGTTGAGGGTCCGGCCGCGCATGTAGGCCAGCGGTGCCACCTCGATGGTTCCGGCCTGCAGCAGTCGCGGCACCGATTCGGGATCGAGCATGTCGTGCAGCGCGTCCATCAGCGGGCGCAGGTACGGATCGATCTTGTCGTTCAGGGTGCCGGGTAGGAACCCCAGGCGTTCGCCCGCCTCCACTGCGGGCCGGGTGAGGATGATCCGGTTGACCTGCTTGGCCTGCAGTGCCTGGACGCCCTTGGCGACGGCCAGGTAGGTCTTGCCGGTACCCGCCGGTCCGATGCCGAACACGATCGTGTGCTCGTCGATGGCATCGACGTAACGCTTCTGGTTCACCGTCTTCGGACGGATGTTCTTGCCGCGCCGGGACAGGATGTTGAGGCTGAGCACCTCTGCCGGGCGCTGTTCGGTGTCGGCCTGCAGGATGCCGAGGGACCGGCCCACCGCGTCCGGCGTCAGCTCGTGACCGGATTCCATCAGTTGGAGCATCTCCTCGAAGAGTCTGAGGGCCAGGGCGTTGTCGCCGGCCACACCGGTCACGGTGATCTCGTTACCGCGGACGTGGATGTCGGAGGCCAGTCGGGCCTCCATCACCTTGAGCAGTTCATCGCGTGGGCCCAACAGTGCGACCATCGCCGCCTTGCCGGGAACCACGAAGCGGGCGGTCACCCGCGGCTGCACCACGTGTGGGCGTCCTGCACGATCTGGTTCCGACAAGAGCTGCGCGCTTCTTTCCATCTCAGGTGTTGACCGGCGTACCGACAGGCACCCGACTGGGTTACCACCGCCTGCGGCGCTGGCCTGCTACCGGTGAACTTTACCTGCGAAACCGGTCACGGCCCGAATCTATTTCCGCCGGCGGCCTCAGCCGGGCGGCCAACCGAACGCTCGGCCGGCCAGCAGGTGGGCATGCACATGGAAGACCGACTGCCCCACCGCCGCCCCGGTGTTGAACACGGTGCGGTAGTCGCGCAGGCCGAGCGCGGCGGCGGTGTCGGAGATTCCGGTGACCAGCGCCGCGGCGGTGTCCGGATCGGCTCCGAGCGCCGACAGGTCCTGGACATGCACCTTGGGCACCACCAGGACATGCGTCGGTGCCTGCGGATTCAGGTCGGCGAAGGACAGGGTCTTCGCCCCGTCGTGCAGCACGTTCGCCGGGATCTCGCCGGCGATGATCTTGCAGAACAGGCAGTCAGCTGGCATGCCGCTCACGGTATCCGGTGCGCTGGCCCGCGTCGGCATCGGTCAGACCCGCCCCGGGCGGGTGGCAGCGGTTGCCGCTGGCTGCTGGGGGTCGGTCCGCTCACCGCCATCTGCCCAGTGCGACCGACAGCACCGCGAGCACGGCCGCACCGGCTGTCGAGGTGCGCAACACCTCAGGGCCCAGCCGTACCGCAGCCGCGCCGGCAGCGCGGAACTGTGCCAGCTCCTCCTCGGCGACGCCGCCTTCCGGTCCGATGATCACCAGCAGTTCTCCGGTGGTCGGCCAGCTGAGACCTGCCAGCGGCGCCTCGGCCGCCTCGTGCAGCACGACGGCGACAGCTGCACTGCTGCCCGGCGGCAATGCGCCACGGGCCCGATCGATGCGTTGCACGACGTCGGCGGTCGAGGCCAGTTCGCCGATGACGGGCAGCCGCGCGCGACGGCTCTGCTTGCCGGCCTCCAAGGCCGTCCGCTGCCACTTGGCACGGCCCCTACTGATCTTGTCAACGCCGCGCCACTGGCTCACCGAGCGCTGCGCTGACCACGGCACGATCTCGTCGGCGCCCAGTTCGGTGAGCGCCTCGACAGCCAGGTCGGCGCGTTCACCCTTGGGCAGCGCCTGGATAACCACCAGCCGCGGATCGGGTTCGACGATCGACCTGCACGCGAGCACCTCGAACAGGATCCGGTCCCGGCCCACGCTGGTGGCGCGGGCGTCGATCAGCGTCCCCACCCCATCGGCCAGCAGCACCACCTCGCCGACCACCAGCCGCTTCACGGTCGCGGCGTGCCGGGCCTCGGCCCCGGTGAGCTCCACCACGCCACCGACCGGCGGCGGCCCGGCGGCGAGCTCCGGGATCAGGAACAGGGCTGGTGTCACGCCGGTCAGCGAGGGTTGAAGGCGTCGCGCACCTTGGCGAACAGACCGCCACGT
>JBBQFE010000391.1:0-3670 GCA_038321605.1 Mycobacteriales bacterium
GCAGGCCGTGCTCGGCCAGCGAGTCCGCGACCGCCTGCGTCGGAACAGTGATGTGCGCGCCCACCGACACTGCGCGCTCGGCCATCCGTCGGTGCCAGCGCGCGCCGCGTGGCGTGAGGGTCTGCGGATGGGTCCACGGCACGGTGTCGTGGATGGTGACCACCAGCGGCACCCGGACTCGCGGGACCAGCAATGTCGGCGCGTGCACCAGCGCCATGCCCCGCGGTGCCGGTGGCAGCCCTCGTTCCCAGGCGGCCACCAGTGCGCGCCGGGGCAACGGCAGTCGGCGGGCCGAGGGAAGACCGGCGGCGATCAGCTCGTGCCGCGAATGCCAGGCCGTCCAGAGTTGCACCGTTGAGTCCTCGGTGGCCGTCCGGACCAGGGCATCGGCGAGTTCCCGGGTGTAGCGCCCGGTCCCACCGGGCACCGGCGCGAGCACCTGCTCGCCGATCAGTGCGATTCTCAGGGTCGAGCCGGTCAGCGGACTCAGCGTGCGCCGGCCGAGAACGCGGTGGGGTGATGCAGGTCCTCGCCTGAGCCGAACCGCATCTTCTTCGTGTGTTCGAGGGTGTCCTCGATCAACATCCGGTTCGTCCGGATCAGGTCGGAGATGATTCCGATGATGACGCTGAGGAACGACATGATCAGCAGGATCGCTCCGAGCAGCAGCGACTGCAGGTGGCTACCCGGGTGGTCGCTGGTCAGCTGCAGGATCAGGAACCGCACGAACGGGATCGCCCCGACCACCCCGAAGAGCACCGCGAGCGCACTGAAGATCACGTACGGCTTGTACATGATGTAGGCCCGGATGATCGCCCCCGCAGACTTGAGGACGTGCTGGTAGGTCGATTTGAAGAGCCGGGATTCGCGGGTCTTCGGATTGGTGAGGATGGGCAGACTGGCGATCTTGAGCTTCTTGTTGCCCGCCTGGATGATGGTCTCCATGCAGTAACTGAAGCGGGTGATCGTGTTCAGCAGCATCACGCTCTCGCGCGAGTAGGCACGGAATCCGCTTGCTGCATCGGGTAGATCGGTGCCGGCCGCCTTGTTGACGATGCTGCTGCCGAACTTCTGCAGTGCCACCTTGGGCCTGGAGAAGTGCTCGACCAGGTGGACCTGCCGGTCCGCGATCACGATGTCGGCCTCACCCCTGATGATCGGCTGCACCAGATCGGAGATCCGTTCCTGCGGGTACTGGTTGTCGCCGTCGGTGTTGACGACGATATCGGCGCCCAGCTCCAGCGCCCGCTGCACACCGTCGTGGAACGACCGGCCGAGGCCGCGGTTGCGGGCGTGCCGCACGAAGTGCACGACACCGTGCTCGCGGGCGACCTCGACCGTCCGGTCGGTGGAACCGTCATCGATGATCAGCACGATGATCTCGTCGATGCCGGGGATCTGCTTAGGGATCGACTGCAGCACCAGCGGCAGGGTCTCTTCTTCGTTCAGGCACGGAACCTGGACTACAAGACGCACCAAAAACCCCGTTCGCTCCGATGCCCCGCACGGACGGTGCCGGGCCCGGGCAGCCTGCCCGATCAGGCCAGGATACCGCCAACCCGGCCACCCGCCGGGACCGTCACCCGGTCACATAGCCGACGATGTCGACCGCGACCCGGGCCGTCGCACCGTCGCTGACGAATCGGATGGCGCCGCCGGCACTGACCGGTACCAGCACCGTGGTCGAGTCACCGACCCCGCTGGTCAGTGCCACCGTCACCGCGCGAGGAACCGCCGCGCCATCGGCGTAGACCCGCAGCCGGCCGCTGCCGGAGACGGCGGACGTGGTCAGGTGCAGCAGCACGGCACTGAAACCCGAGGCGCTGGTGGGCAGTTGGGCCGTCCCGGCCAGGGACAACAACGCGGGAGTGGCGGACACCGCCAGGTCGGTACCGGCCGATGCCCTGGTGTCCGCGGTGCCGGTGATCGGGACCGTTTCGAGCAGGCCGGTGGCCGTGGGGGCGAGGTAGCCGACCAGGCTCACCTGACCACCGATCGTCGCGGCACTTGCTGCGATCCGGATGCTCCGGTCCGCGGCCAGCGGCACGATCACGGTGTTGCTGCTACGCCCTGCGGCGGGAATCGAGACCTGACTCACGAGCGGGGCGGTGCCCTGCGGCCAGACCCGGATCCAGCCGGGTCCGGCCGAGCTGGAACCGAGGATCTGCACCACGGCCGCGGTAGCGGTGGCCGGCACCGCAGCGGCGAGACCGACCACCCGTCCGGCGCCGGTGCCCACGGTTGCGGTGTCCCTCAACCACCCAGGGCCGGTGGCGGTGAGCTGGGACGCACCGGCGGTCGAATAGGAGAGCTGGTCGAGCACGACGTAGAGCGACCCGGCGGTGGGAGCGAACGCTATCCGTCCGGAGGTGGTCAGCGGGACGGAGACGGTTGCCGTCACGGTTCGCCCGGCCCGGTACCCGATCGCAGCGGCGACAGGTACGGCCGAGCCGTCGTTGTAGACGCGCAGGACGCCCGACGCCGACGGGGTGACGATGGTGACCGCGAGCTGCACGGCGCTGACCCCGCTGGTGGGAATCGAACCGTGCCCGCCGACCCCGAACAGCAGGGGGTTGGTCGGAGTCGTCGCCGCGCCCACCCGGGAATCCAGGATCCTGGCCGGGCTCACGACCCGCACCGTGGACGGGGCGGCGACCGGTGCGATCACCACCGATGCCGGCGCGCCCTCGCCTGCTGAGTTGATGGCGCGGACGCTTGCGGTGTACTGCTGGCCGTTGTGCAGCCCCCCGATCCACGCCGATCGGGACCCGGCACCGACCACGACCCGCTGCACACTCGGCACCGTGATGGAGTAGCCGGTGATCGCGTCCGAGCCGATCACCGTCGGCGGGGTCCAGGAGACCAGCGCCGCGGCGTCCCTTGCCACCGCGCTGACCGAGGCAGGAGCCCCGGCCGTGACGGCCGACACGTGGAACCACTGATGCGGCAGGCCCATCGCCGAGGACAGCGAGTAGCCGGTGGTCGAGATCGACACCGCTGCACCGGCGGAGTTGGTACCGCTGACGACTGCTGTGAGCACCCGGCCGCCCCACTCCCCATGGCCGTCCCGCCCGGTGATCGAGATCTGGGTCAGCCGGGCCAACCCGTAATAGGACGCGACGTCGCTGACGCGCACCTGACGGCTCCAGTTCAGGTTCGGATCCCCGGCATTCGCGGCGTACGGATCTGCCTCGGCGACCAGGTAAGGCTGGCCACCGCTGGCGGTCCAGCCGCCATCGCTGGACGAGAACTGCGCAAAGATGGTCGCGCCCTGATAGGTGGCTACTTGATTCGCGGTGGCCGCGACCGCCTGGTTGGACGCCGGATCCTCGCTGTAGACCAGCCCTCCGGAGAGGTCGTAACGAGCCTGCCCCCCGTAGACCTGGCAGTTGGTGGAATCGCAGATGTCATAGCTGCTGGAGCCGTTGTGCTCGACGGAATATCGGGCGTAGCTTCGCGCCGCGATCGCCTGCGACTGCACCGCCGCCGGTTCCCAGGAAGCGGGCATCTCGCGCGGAACCACGCCCTGCACGTAGGAGTCCAGGGGCAGCCGATTGATGCTGAGTCGTCCCTGCGACGGGTCGAGCACCGTGCCGATGGTGCCGCGGTACTGGGTCGACCCGGATGGTTGCAGCAGCCTCAGCGATCCAGCGGAGGACGAGAAGTCGGC
>JBBQFE010000392.1:0-3658 GCA_038321605.1 Mycobacteriales bacterium
GACCAGTCAGCGAAGCCGGCCTGCGGGTACAGGCTTTGGTTACCGATGGTATGGAAGTACACCGAGTCCTGGATCACCTTCAGTGAGGCCTTGAAGCCCAGCTTGTTAAGCAGGTCAGCGAAGTACGCGCAGTACTCCTGACGCGGGCTCCGCGTCTCGCTCCAGACCGTGACCTTCGTACCGGCGAGGCCGGCGTCAGCGATCATCTTCTTGGCCTTGGCGACGGTGTCCGCCGACGGAACCACGCTCGGGTCACCGAACGAGCAGTTGCCGTCCACGTGCCCGACGATGGCCGGGGGCAGGAAGTAACAGGCCGGGGTGAGTGACCCGCTCGAGAGCCGCGCCAGGGCAGTCCGGTCAGTCGCCATGTTGACGGCGATGCGGGCCGCCTGGTTGTTGAACGGGGCGACCTTGGTGTTGAGGAAGAAGTAGTACGTCGAAGCCAGTGGCTCCTTCTTGTACCGGTCGGTCTGCTGCTGGACCTGAGCCAGTGCCGTGGCCGGGATCGTGTCACCCGGGTCGAAGACGTCAGCCTGGTTGTTGAGGACCTGCTGGGCCTCGGTCTGGGTGTTGCTGTTGACGTTCACCTGCACGGTGTCGACATAGCCGGTGGGGATGTCCGGGATCTTGAAGCCGGCGAACGAGGCGTTCTTCACCAGGGTGTAGGACGCGTTCGGGACAACCTTGCTGAACTTGTACGGGCCGATACCGATCGGCGGGTTGTTCGACAGCACCTTCATCGGCGTGGTAGACGGGATCGGCGCCGAGGCCGGGAACGCGATCAGGTTGGCGAAGGCGCCGTAAGGCTTGAGCAGCGTGATGGTGATGTCGCCGGTGGCGTCGTCGGTCTTGATGCCGCTGACCGTGGTCGCCTTGCCGGCGTCGTACTCGGCCGCGCCCTTGATGTTGCCGGTGAAGAAGGACTTGCCACCCCAGCTGATCTTCATGGCCCGCTCGATCCCGTGGGTGAAGTCAGAGGCGACCACCTTGGTGCCGTCGGAGTACGTCAGCCCCGAGCGCAACTTGAGGGAGTAGGTCAGCTTGTCGGCGGAGATGGTCGGCAGCGCCTCGGCGAGGCCGGGCTGCAGGACTGTGCCGTCGAGGCCTTCCTTG
Source organism: Mycobacteriales bacterium (assembly GCA_038321605.1). GTDB lineage: Bacteria > Actinomycetota > Actinomycetes > Mycobacteriales > Jatrophihabitantaceae > Jatrophihabitans_A. Next base: position 1,114 of record JBBQFE010000392.1, read on the forward strand.
TACGCGTAGGTCAGGAGGGGCGTGTACACCATGTTGTCGGCTTCGATCGCCTGGGTGGTGTAGCCGAACTGGGGATCGAGGCTGTCAGCCGCGGTACCGACGATGACTTTCAGCGTCCCGCCGCTCTTCGCAGCGGTGCTCCCACCGCTCGAGCTACCTCCCGTGGTGGTACCGCCGCCGCTGCTCGATCCGCCGCACGCGGCGAGCGCCAGTGACGCTGATATCGAGAGGCAGCCTGCTGCCCACAGTTTCCGACGCATACGCATGTACGACTTCCTTCACTTGATGACAAGGCCCGTCGGGGGACGAACCTCCGTTACTACGTGTAGCGGCACAAACACCGCTCAAGACCGCAAACCACTGTATTTCACATTCTCAGAAGCTGGGATGAAGCTGTGCGTCGGAGCACCGGGTGGTTACCCAGTCGCCGTTGCTCACAACCGCACGAGGACGGAGGCGCGACCAGGGGGCGCGTGAGCGGAACAGTAGCAAGGCTGTGTTTCGAGCACCGACCAGGCGAGAACCGGCGTTTCGCGGATCGACATCGAGCTTTGCCTCCCCTCGCGCATCGGCGGGACCCTCCTGCCGGGACTGTCGTTGGAATTCATACACCGCCAGACGCCTTTGATCGACCTTTCCGCAGTGCCGAGTCCTAAAAGATGCGGTTTCGATACGCGTAGCCCCCGACGCGGTTTGGCCAGGGGCGAAGCAGGGCAAAGGCGTGGCTGCTCCCGGCCGGAAACCGTAGAGGCGTGTAGCAATCCCGGCCAGGACGACCACAATCGCTTGCGAACACAGGGGATTTTGAGCGAGCGACGGACGCCGCGTTCATCAGAAAATGACGCAGGCGTTACGCCGCTTTCGTTATGAAATCGTGACCGCTTTGCCATCAAAGCCCGACGAGTAGCCGCACCGCCGTCGTCGTCATCACGAGGGCGACGAACGCATCGAGATAGCGCCACGCAACCGGCCGCCGGAAGAGCGGTGCCAGCAGATGCGCCCCGTAACCCAATCCGGTGAACCACAGCACGCTGCCGATGGCCGCCCCGGCGCCAAACCACCATTGGTGGCCTGCGCGAGTGTTGGCCACCGAACCCAGCAGGACAAGCGTGTCGAGATAAACGGCCGGGTTGAGCCAGGTGAGCGCAAGCGCGACAGCCGCTGCACGGGCGACGGACTGCGGCGCACCAGTCGCTGGCTGCAGCGCTTCCCCGTGAGTACGGAGGGCGCGCCCGGCAGCCATCGCTCCCAGTCCGAGCAGGAAGATCGCACCGACAACCCGCACCAGCCGAAGCAGCAGCGGGCGTCCGTCCAGGGCGACCCCGGCGCCGCCCACGCCCGCAGCGATCAGCACCACGTCGGAGCCAGCGCAGACCGCCACCACGGCTGACACATGCCGGCGCAGCAGGCCCACTCGCAGCACGTACGTGTTCTGGGCGCCGATCACGACGATCAGGGAGAGCCCGAAGGCGAGCCCCGCAAGGAGCGCGGTCAGCTCCGCCGGGGTCAGCACCCCTCCGACGCTAGGGGGCTGCGCGATGAAAAGGCCAGCTAATGATTCTCACGTCGCATTAGACTGGCTAATGATGGACGTCGATCAGGCACAGCTCGAGGCGCTCGCCGCTGCGGTCGCCGAGGGAACGTTCGAGGCGGCCGCCCGGCAGCTCCACGTGACCCCGTCGGCCATCAGCCAACGCATCAAGGCCCTCGAGACGTCGGTCGGGCGGGTCCTGCTCATCCGCACCAAACCCATCTCCCCCACCCAGGCAGGTGAGCTGCTGCTGCGCCTCGCCCGGCAGATCACCACCATGACTGCTGACGTCGCGCGCCAGATCGGTGACGAGGCGCCCGGTCATACAACACCGATCGTCATCCCTCTGGCGGTGAACGCCGACAGTCTGGCCACCTGGGTGCTTCCCGCCCTGGCGACCGTCGGCCGGCCGCTGACCTTCGACCTGCACAGTGCCGATCAGGACAGGACGGCCGATCTCCTTCGCCAGGGCGCCGTGATGGGGGCCATCACGGCCGCTCGCGATCCGGTACCGGGCTGCACGGTCGAGCGGCTGGGAGTTATGCGGTACCGCCCCACGGCTAGCGCGGACTTCGCCACCCGCTGGTTTCCCGAAGGGGTGACGCCGCTGGCCCTCGCGGCGGCACCGGTCGTCACATTCGACCGCACCGACCGGCTGCAGGACACGTACTTGCGGCGGCGATCGCGGCGCCGGCTGGGCCCTCCCTGCCACTACGTCCCCGGCTCAGGCGCCTTCTTCGAGGCAGTACGGCTGGGCCTCGGCTGGGGCATGCTCCCGGATCTGCAGGCCGCCCAGCGGACGGACGCGACGGAGCTGGTCGACCTCGACCCTGGCCGGCCCGTGGTCGTCCAGCTCTTCTGGCAGCAGTGGCAGCTTCAGTCGCGCTCGCTCGAGGCCACGGCCGCCGCTATCCGCGCAGGCGCGGCGTCCGCCCTGCGCGGTTAGCGGCATCCCGCGTATCAGCCTCTCGGGATCAACTGCCTCGGGATCAGCTGCTCAGAGGCGGGTCAGGA
>JBBQFE010000393.1:0-3654 GCA_038321605.1 Mycobacteriales bacterium
GCGAAGCCGGTGGGGACACCGGAGGATTTGCCGCCACTCTCCTCGATCCGGGCCATGTCGTCCAGCGTCGATTCGATCAGACCCTCGACCGAGACATAGTCCTCGGAGGCCCGCCGCTCGGTGACCTCGTAGATTTCGGCCTGCGCGCGATCGACCACATCGTCGACCGTGCCCGCCATACCCTCGCCCTCAGAGGCGCCGTAGCCCATCTGCACGATCCGCGTACCGGCCTCCACCAGTCGCCGGAGGATGGAGCGCTCGGCCACGATCTCGGCGTAGTAGCCGGCGTTGGCGGCGGTGGGCACGCCGGAGATCAGGGTGTGCAGGTAGGGGTGGCCGCCGACCCGAGCCATCTGACCGGTCCGCGAAAGCTCGCCGGCGACGGTCACCGCGTCGGCCGGCTCGCCGCGACCGTAGAGGTCGAGGATCGCGTCGTACACGAGTTGATGCGCGGGACGGTAGAAGTCATTGCCGCGCAGCACCTCGATCACGTCGGCGATCGCGTCCTTGGACAGCAACATGCCGCCCAGCACCGACTGCTCCGCCTCGATGTCCTGCGGCGGGGTGCGGTCGAACCTCGGTCCACGATCCTCGCCGCCACCGAACTCGCCTGCGACGACTGACACGCGACCCTGCCCCTCTGACCCTCGACCTGCACCATGCGACCCTCGGCCGCGTGTGGAAACACCAGTCATGCGGCTAGTACTACGGGGCAGCTACGACAGTAGTTGCACCGATGTAGTTCGGCGGCCGGTTGTGGCCTGCCGATCCTGCGCAACCTCGCGCCCGAGCCCCGTGGGAGGTACCACCGAAAGGCTTCCCCGGACACCGTCCGGACCCTCTGCCGCACCGGCCCGCGCCTACGTTAGGGAAGCCGCGGCCCCCCGGCAATCGCACCTGTGCACACAGCTGTGGATGACGGTGTGGGCAACGCCGATAAAGCATGTTCATTACCTGGGGACGAAGCTGTGCACAACCATGGCTAGTTGGCTCCAGCCCCCGTCGCAACTGCCTCATCGGCGGGCGTGCCTGTGGATAAATATTCGTTCACAAGTTTTTTGCAAGCCGCAGCTTGGGCACCGAAGTCGATCTTGGAAGCGTTACCACACACCCAGCGTCTACGGAAGCGCTCCGGCAAGCTACTCCCGGTAGTTGACCGTCCACAGCCCGACATTTGGTCCGGATGAAGGCAGCGCGAAGCCCGGGCAACGGCGCACCGTGCCCGGGCTTCGTACTCCTATCGTGCGCGCTGCTCCCCTCGCGGGGGCGGCGCGTCAGATCCTGCTGCGACTACTGAGCTGCGACGGTGACCGGCAGTGAGGCGACCACGTCTGCGTGCAGTTCGATCGTGACGGTGTGGGCGCCGGTGGTCTTGATGTGCCCTGGCAGGTGAACCCGCTTCTTGTCGACGATAGGCCCACCGGCGGCCTTGACCGCGGTGACCACGTCAGACTGGGTGACCGAGCCGAACAGCTTTCCACCGTCACCGGCGCGGGCGTTCAGCGTTACCTTGAGTCCCTCGAGCTGCGCCTTGATCTCCTTGGCGTGGTCGAGGCCCCGGATCTCGCGGGCGTCCTGCGCACGCTTGATCTGGGTGATCTGCTTCTCGGCGCCCTTGCTCCAACTGATGGCCGCGCCACGCGGCACCAGGAAGTTGCGGCCGTATCCGTCGGCAACCTCGACGATGTCGCCAGGAAGTCCGAGGCCTGAGACCTCACGGGTCAGGATGAGCTTCATGATTCGTCCTGCCCTTTCTTAGCGAGCGGTGGAGGTGTAAGGCAGCAGCGCCATCTCGCGGGCGTTCTTGACCGCCTTGGCGATCTCACGCTGCTGCTGGGTGCTGACGCCGGTCACTCGCCGGGCGCGGATCTTGCCCCGGTCGGAGATGAACTTGCGCAGCAGGGCGGTGTCCTTGTAGTCGATGGCCTCGATCTTGGAGGTCTTCAGCGGGTTGGACTTCTTCTTCGGCTTACGAATGGGTGGCTTTGCCATGATCTGTCTTCGCTCCTGATGCTCTGCTGATTCTGGTGATCATCCCTGCACGCCTGGTCGGGTTCGTGACCTGTTCGGCTACTTCTCGCTGTACGTGCACGGGATGATCTTGATGAAGAAGGGGACCTAGAAGGGGGGCTCGTCGGAGAATCCACCGGGGGCAGCGCCGCCGGCGGGACCGGAGGATGCCCACGGGTCATCGGACGGCGCGTAGTTGCCGCCACCACCCCCACCGGCGTTGCCGCCGCCGTTCTCGGCACCGAAACCGCCGCCGGACGAACCGCGCTGGGTGCGGTTCACCTTGGCCGTTGCGTACCTCAGTGACGGGCCGACCTCGTCGACCTGCATCTCGATCACGGTGCGCTTCTCGCCCTCGCGGGTCTCGAAGGACCGCTGCTGCAGACGACCCTGGACGACGACGCGCATTCCGCGGGTCAGCGACTCAGCGACGTTCTCTGCGGCCTGCCGCCAGATCGAGCAGCGCAGGAACAGCGCTTCGCCGTCCTTCCACTCGTTGGACTGGCGGTCGAAGGTGCGCGGGGTGGAGGCGACCGTGAAGGAGGCGACAGCAGCGCCGGACGGCGTGAACCGCAACTCCGGGTCTGCCGTCAGGTTTCCCACGACGGTGATGACGGTTTCGCCGGCCATGTCAGGCGAGGGCCTTCTTGGCGGCTGCCTTGGCTTCGGCCTTGGCCTCGGCCTTCTTGGCCTTGGCCTTCTTCGGAATCGGGCGGATGACCTTGGTCCGCAGCACCGACTCGTTGAGGTTCAGCTGACGATCGAGCTCGATCACCGAGGCCGGTTCGGCCTTGATGTCGATGACCGCGTAGATGCCCTCGGGCTTCTTGTTGATCTCGAAGGACAACCGGCGACGGCCCCAGATGTCTACCTTGTCGACCGAGCCACCGTCCTTCTTGATGACGCTGAGGAAGGTATCCAGGGACGGTGCGATGGTCCGCTCGTCGAGCTCGGGATCGAGGATGACCATTACTTCGTAGTGGCGCATGGGTTTAACCCAGCCTCCTGTGGACTGTGCGGCCACGGACTCTCCGTGGCAGGAGGGTGAAGCTGCCCACGTTCAGCCAGCAGGCGTCGGGTACTGACCCGAGCTCCTACCGGCGCTGCGCGGAGTGCGGGAACACCAGACGTCCCCGCAAGACAGACAACCTGCTCAGGCTACCGGCTCGCAGGGCCACCGCGAAATCGAAGCGGGCGCTGGAACCGTTACGAGCGGGTCGGGCGGTGCAACAGGAAGGTGCGGGCGTAGAAGGCCGTGACCGTCGACAGCGCAATCACGGCGAGCAGAACCAGCAGCGCCGGTATTCCGGTGATGGCTGAATGTTCGGAGTTGGACGCCAGATCGACCGAGGACTGACCCGGCCGGGCCTTGCCGGAGGAAGCGGGGGCGGCCGAGCTGCCGCCGACCTTGAACGGGATGGCCGGCACGGTCCGGGAGCCGGACAGCCCGGATCCGATGTAATTACCACCGAGGCCACTGCCCGAGCCGTAGCCCTTGGGCACCGTACGGTCCGCGACGGTCGGCCCGCTCGGCTTGTAGTTCAGGGACGACCCAGAGGTGGAACCGGTGCCGCCCCCGGTACCGCCCGACGTCCCGCCGGTGACGCCGCCGACGCCCTGGTTGACCGATCCCAGCACTGGTCC
>JBBQFE010000394.1:0-3648 GCA_038321605.1 Mycobacteriales bacterium
CACCGGCACGGGTCTTCCGTGCAAGGTGTTCGCCTTGGACAGTTCCGAGTCCGGACGGAACCGGTTGGCGGCTCGATCGACCTGGTCCAGCAGGCGGACCAGTTCCGATGAGGCGGCAGCCAGCACCGCGTCGTCCTCGACCACGAGTCTGACCTTGCAGCTCCAGGCCGACCAGGTCGCGGTCGCGGTCATGACCCGTTGCTCGAACCCAGCGGTTGCTGGTTCTGCTGAGGCACCGACAACTGAGCGGCACCGTTGCCGGAATCGTCCAGGCCAGAACCGGACTGGAAGTTGCCGGTACCGGTCGCGGTGCCGGTCGTCGAGGGGGCCGCCGAAGCATGCACGATCTTGGTGATGAAGAACCCGGTGGCCAGCGCAGTCGCCACGCACAGCCCCGCCGACGCTGCGAAGGCGCGGCTGAGCACACTGTTGGTGCCGGGCCGGGTCGGCTGGTATCTGCTGCTCATGGCGGGTGCCTCACTTCGGTTACCTCAGCTTGTGCTTCAACAGTGCCACGTGGGCTTCTGCGGATCGTCTGTGCAGTCTGTGAGCACCGTGAGCGTCAACTCCGAAGCCGCTTCCCGGCCAGGGTCAGTGCTCGCGATGATGTCCGCTGTCGGGCGCCCGGTGCGTCCACGAGGTGGCCGACGGCAGCAGCGCAGCGGCCAGACCGACACCGGCCACGATGGCGATCCCGATCAGGGAAAGCCGGAGGACCTGCCGTCGCGACCGTTGTCTCAGCTCCTGCCAGGTGGTGACCAGTGCTTCCCGAAGATGGCCGAGCACGTGCACCGTCATCAGTGCCACCCAGACGATGAAGCTCGCCTTGTGAGCGGTGAGCACCAGGCTGCCCTGGTCATGCACCGCGAGCAGGCCGATGCCAGTGCCCAGGACCGAAAGACTGCTGATGGTGACCAGCGGCCCGATCACCCGCAGCACGATGTTGGGAGGACCTTTGCGGACGTAATTGGCGTCGCCGCGGTAGTAGCGGAAGAACCGGTAGATCGTGCTGCCGGTCTTGAGCAGTACCGGGCCGACCAGCATCACTCCGAGGAAGATGTGCAGCGTGATCAGCCCGCGCACGTTGAGGATCGTGTAGCCCTCGACCGCCAACATCACCAGGAGCACGGTGCCGGTGGCCGAGGTGAGGCGAGAGTTGCCCTCGACTCCGGGGGCGCTTTCCGTCGCTGATTCTGCGGGCGCTCGCCACAGGGCCGATACCTGATCCATGGTGATGATCCTGCCCGTCCGGTGAGCGGTTTCAGCTGGTTGCTAGGACATTGAGAGAATATCCAGAGCAGGCACCCATTCTGGGAACGGGCCGCAGGCGGGTCACCCAGTGTTCTGCGGGCCGTGCTCGGCCGGACGATCGTTCGGCAGCATAACGGTGAACACGGTGTGGCCTGGGCGGCTCCGCACGCTGATGTCACCGCCGTGAGCCTTGACGATGGCATGGGCGATGGACAGCCCAAGTCCACCTTCGCCGCCGTGGTGGCTGCGCGAGCTGTCGGCGCGGGCGAAACGCTCGAACACGTGTGGCAGGAACTCCGCAGCGATCCCCGGACCGTTGTCGGCGACCGTCAGCTCGACGCCACCGTGCTGCGGATCGACGCGGAGGCTGGTGCGTGCGGTGGTTCCGACGGGGGTGTGCTCGCGGGTGTTGGACAGCAGATTGACCAGCACCTGGCGGAGTGCGTTCTCATCGCCGGTGATGGTGATCTCGTCCTCGGCCAGATCCAGTTCCCAATGTCGCTGCTTGTCCAGGGCCTGCGCGTCGAGCACGGCGTCGAGCACCACGCGGGTGAGGTCGACCTCGTCGTTGGCCAACTCCCTGCCCGAATCGAGACGCGCCAGCAGCAGCAGGTCATCGACCAGGCTGCCCATCCGGATCGACTCGGCCGTGATCCGGCTCAGCGCCGTGGAAACCTGCTCCGAGGACGAGGTGGTTGCCAGCTGGGCATACTCGGCATGGCTTCTGATGACCGCAACCGGAGTGCGCAGCTCGTGGCTGGCGTCGGCGACGAACTGGCGCAGTAGCTGCTCGCTCAACTGGCGCTCGGCGAAGGCCGACTCGACTCGTTCGAGCATGTGGTTGAAGGCTTCCGTGACCTGGCCGATCTCGGTCTCCGGGGCCTGCTCCGGCAACCGCTCGGGCAGCTGGACGTCGCCCTTGCCCAGAGCCAGTGTGGACACCTTGCGCGCGGTGCGGGCCACCCGGTCCAGCGGGCGCAGGCTCAGCCGCACCAACAGCGCACCGCCGACGCCCGTCAGCAGCATCGCCCCGGCGAAGACGACGACCTCGATCAGGGCCAGCCGTCCGATCGTCTGATCGACACCGTGCTTGGGCAGGCCGGTGATCTGCAGGTCACCATCCTGTCCGGGCGCAACGATGACCCGGTACTCGCCGAGGTCGGGCAGGTGCACGTCACGTGGTCCGGTGGCTGCCAGACTCGCCAGCACCGCCCGGTCCGCCGCGGACACCGAACGGGTGTCGGCGTCATCGCTGATCACGCCGGCCGCGGTGATCCTGCCGTCCATCGAACGCGCGCCGAGGGTGCCTGCCTCCTGGCCGACCACGGAATCGAAACCGGCGTTGTCACTGTCGTTGTCACTGGGATGTTCCAGCGAGACCGAATAGCGATTGCCCGCCGCGGAAAGTTGTTGGTCCAGCCGTCCGATCAGGTAGCTGTGCAGCGCCAGCGACGTGATGAGCGTGAGCGCCGCGCAGCTGATCAGCAGCAGGCCTACGAGCAGCGCAACCAGCCGACCACGCAGGCTCAACCGTCGGACCCGTCGACTCACCAGGTCGGCCGGTGCGCGCCACGCGGTGCCAGCATTCATGCGACGGGCTTCAGCACGTAGCCGACGCCGCGCACCGTGTGGATCATCGTCGGACGCCCGGCGTCGATCTTCTTGCGCAGGTAGCTGATGTACAGCTCGACCACGTGCCCGCTGCCACCGAAGTCATAGCTCCACACCCGGTCCAGGATCTGAGCCTTGGACAGCACCACCCGAGGATTGCGCATCAGCAGCCGCAGCAGTTCGAACTCGGTGGCGGTCAACTCGATGAGGTCGCCGCCTCGCCGCACCTCGCGCGCGTCCTCGTCGATGCTCAGGTCGCCGACCACCAGCTGGGCGTCGTCCTCGCCCCGCGCGATTCCAGCCCTGCGTACCAGCCCACGGAGTCGCGCCGAAACCTCCTGAAAGCTGAACGGTTTGGTGACGTAGTCGTCGCCGCCGGAGGTGATTCCGGCGATCCGGTCCTCGACCGAGTCCTTCGCGGTGAGAAAGAGGACGCACACCTGCGGACGTTCGCTGCGCAGCCGCCGGAGTACCTCCAGGCCGTTGATGTCCGGCAGCATCACGTCGAGGATGACCACGTCCGGCTCGAATGATCTGGCCACCCGAATCGCCGCGGCCCCGTCCAGCGCGAACTGGGCGTCCCAGCCCTCGAACGTCAGCATCCGGACCAGGACGTCGGCAAGGTTCGGCTCGTCCTCCACCACCAGTGCTCGCAGGCGGGCACCGTCGGGCCGGGTCAGCGGCTGCGCTTGAGTAGTCATGACACCAGCATCCACCAACCCGCCTGAGTGAATCCTCTGGATTCCCTCTCAACCTGCGACGCACCGAACCGACGGTCGCTGATCA
>JBBQFE010000395.1:0-3632 GCA_038321605.1 Mycobacteriales bacterium
AAGGGCGCCAGCTCGAGGGCGAAGGATTTCATGAGTCCGATGGCGCCGTGCTTCGAGGCGTTGTAGGCAGCGATCGCGGACTGCGCCTTCAGGCCCGCCACCGACGCGGTGACGATCATCGAACCGCCGGTGCCCTGTGCAACCAGGGCGGGTGCCGCTGCCCTCAGGGTGTTGAAGACTCCGGTGAGGTTGACGCCGATGACATCGCTCCACTGCTCCGGCGAGGTGCTGACAGCCTCCTCGATGATGCAGATTCCGGCGTTGGCCACCACGACGTCCAGCCGCCCGAGGCCGGTCAGCGCTGCGTCCACAGCGCCGACCAGCACGTCGAGGTCGCGTACATCGCCCTGCAGCGCAACGCAACGTCGGCCGAGGCCTTTGACCAGGCTGGCAGTTTCTGCCAGATCCGCTGCGGTGCTCATCGGGTACGGCACACTCGGGATCTGTTCGGCGAGGTCGAGGATCACCACGTCCGCACCGGCGGCGGCCAGCTGCACGGCGTGCGATCTGCCCTGCCCACGGGCAGCACCGGTCACGATTGCCACCCGGCCGAAAAGATCACGCATCGGTCGGTACTCCTACTCGTAGTGGATCAGCTGGCGATGGGTGAGGTCGTGCTAGGCGGTACGGGTCGGGCTCGGGTTGAACCCGGGCAGGGCCATGTGGCCGCCGTCGATCGTGAGCGAGATACCGGTGATCTCGTTGGCCGCATCCGAGGCGAGGAACAGCACGGCGTTGCTCACGGCCTGGGGAGACAGCAGGCTTCGTCCGGCCAGGGCGTTCCAGTTGTAGCCGGCTTCCTGCCGGTCGGCGGGGGTGCCGCCCTCATGGCCGGCCATCATGTCGTACACGCCCTGCCAGTCGTTCATCTTGGTGTCGATGAGTCCGGGGCAGACCGCGTTGCAACGGATGTTGTACGGGCCGAGTTCCAGGGCCGCGTTCTTCATCAGACCGAGCACCCCGTGCTTGGCCGCGACGTAATGTGCCATCCCGCCACCGGCCTCGAAGCCGTTCACCGACGACGTGATCACGACCGAGCCCCGACGACGCTCGATCATCGACGGAAGCACCGCCTTGAGAGTTCGCCAGACGCCGGTGAGGTTGACGTCGAGCATGTCCTGCCACTGGTTCTCCGACAGCTCCCAGAGCGGTGCCAGAGCCCATACACCGGCATTGACCACCAGGATGTCGATCGCTCCGAGCTGGCTCACACCTGACGAAACGGCGGCATCGAGCTGCTCGCTGGACCGGCTGTCCGCCTGGATCCCCACGGCCCGACGACCGAGCTTCTCGATCTCGGCGACGGTGTCATCGAGGTCGGCCTTGGTGCCGAGGGTGTAGGGGATCGTGGCGATGTCGTCGCAGAGGTCGGTGACGATGAGGTCCGCTCCTGCTGCGGCGAGGGTCAGGGCGTGCGAACGACCCTGCCCGCGCGCGGCGCCGGTGACGAGTGCGACCTTGCCGGTCAGATCTGTCATGGTGATGCTCCTCTTTCTGGGATCGAATGCGTCAATCACTGGTGACATTGGTTCGTGAGCCGATCGCCAGGGCGACGACGGTGAGCGCCCCGATGGCGATCAGGTAATAGCCACCGGGAAAGTTCATGAACGGTACGAACTGCTGGACCTCGCCGATGAACAGTGCGCCGAGCACGCAACCGACGGCAGAGCCCAGGCCGCCGGCGAGTGCGGCGCCACCGATCACCGGGATGGCGAGCGAGATGAGCGTGTAACCGGAGCCGACGCTGCCGTCCCCGACCCCCGTCAGCCCGGCGAGCACCGCGCCTGCAACACCGGCGATGCCACCGCCGATGACGTAGCTCAATGCGCGGTACGTGCGGGAGTGCACGCCGAGCTGGGTGGATCGGTCCGGCGAGAAGCCGATGGCACGAAGCTTGAGGCCGGGCCGGGTGATGCTGATGCCCAGGTCGACGACGACGGCGAGGACGACGATCACGACGAAGAAGATCGGAATGCTCGACCAGGCATTGTTGATCGCCGCGGTGAGCCCCGCGCTGATGAGGCCGCCTGGCTCCTTGCGGATGATCAGAGCGGCGCCCTGGAAGACGCCCAGGGTGGCGACGGTGGCGATCACCGAGTTGATCCGCAGCTGGACCACGAGCAGGGCGTTGATGCCGCCCAGGACCAGACCGACCACCACCGAGCCGACGATCAGCAGCGGCCAGGGGGTATCGGGATGAAAGGACAGCAGCACGACGACGAGCCCCATCATCGAACCTAGCGAGGCATCTATCTGACCGGAAAGCATGATTCCGAGTTGCGCCAGTGCCACCAGCACGGCAGGCAGGGCAAGCAGGCAGATGCCGCCGATGTTCCGTTCGGAGATGAACCGCGAATCACGGTTGGCTGCTATCAGCGCCAGTACGACCAGCAGGATCGTCAGCAGTGCGAAGTTCGCTGCGTTCCAGGGCCTTGGCGCGCGATCGCTACGTCGTCGTAGCAACGACAATCTGCGCGCGCCCCGGTCCGCTGAGGCTGCGGCTTCACGCTCGCGGGCCTGCGCCGTCGAGAACGAGTGGACGATGGCCTGCTCGGTGACCGCCTCGCCGTCCAGTTGCGCGACCTCGCGACCTCGTGCCAGCACGATGACCCGGTCCGCCAACAGCCGAAGCTCGCTGGCATCACTCGACGTGACCACCACCGCCTTGCCCTGTTCGGCCACTGCCAGCAGGGATCGGTAGATGTCCAGCCGGGATCGTACGTCGACACCCTCGGACGGTTCCTCGACGATGAGCACGTCCGGCTCACGCACGATCGCCCTGCCGATGGCCACCTTCTGCTGATTGCCGCCGGACATCGAGGTGATCGGTGCCTCGATGGACGACACCACCACGCCGAACTGCTCGGTTACCTCGCGGGCTCGCGCCACCTCGGGTGTCCGCCGCAGCCAGTGCCAGGAACCTGCCTTCGCAGGCACCAACCCCAGGGTGAAGTTCTCACGCACCGACAGCTGGCTGTACAGGGACTCGCGGCGACGGTCCGAGCTCACGAAGACGACGCCGGCTGCGGGGCCGTCCTCGGCCTTGCGCAACCTCGTACCGTCCACGGTGACACTGCCGGAGGTGATGCCGCGACCGGCCAGCGCCCTGGCAAGTTCTGCCTGGCCGTTACCGGCCGCGCCGCCGATGCCCAGGATCTCGCCGCGCCTGACCTCGATCGTGTTGGGGCCTGAACCGGCGGTGACGACAGCGTCGGCCGTCAGCACGATCTCACCCTTGACCGGTGCTTCACGGCGTTCCAGGGCCGCGACCCGCCGTCCTGCCATCGCCTCGACGACTGCGTTCTCGTCGGCCTGGTCAGCGGCGAACTCCTGGACCAGCGCGCCGTCACGGAGTACCACGATCCGCGAGGCGACGGACAGCACCTCTCGCAGGCGGTGCGTCACGAAGACGACGCACGCGCCCCGCTCGGCTGCCTCTCGCATCCAGCCGAGGACGGTGGCGACGGCCCCCTCGTCCAGGGTGGAGGTCGACTCGTCGAACAGCAGCACATCGGGCCGGCGCGCGAGGGTGGCGGCGATTTCGACCAACCGCTGTTCGTTGTTGGGAATTCGGCCGATCGCGGCGTTGACCTTGATGTCGGTGAGGCCGTAGGCGTCGAGCAGGGCGCGCT
>JBBQFE010000396.1:0-3629 GCA_038321605.1 Mycobacteriales bacterium
GTAATGGTCTTCGGGATCTCCTCCAGGATCTCCATTATGCGTGGGTACTTGTACGCCGCCATCCGCTCTTTGCAGAACGCGATCAACTCCTCGACTGACGCCGAGGTGCCGGGCTTGAGGCTGACGAACGCCTTCACGGTCTCGCCCCGGTAGGCGTCCGGTGCGCCGACCACACCGGCCTCGCGGACAGCCGGGTGCTGCAAGAGCACGTCCTCGACCTCGCGTGGCCAGACCTTGAAGCCAGAGGCGATGATCATGTCCTTCTTCCGGTCCACGATGTAGAACCAGCCGTCGGGTTCCATGAAGCCCACATCGCCGGTGTGCAACTGGCCGTTCGGCAGCGCCTTGGCGGTCTCGTCTGGCTTCTTCCAATAGCCCGGTACGACGCCCGGCCCCTGTGTTACCAGCTCGCCGACCTCGCCGACGGGCAGCTCGACGCGATCCTCGCCGACGATCCGGACCGTGTAGCCGCAGACCGGCACGCCGACCGACAGCGCGCCGCTGGTCGGGTCGACCGGCGCGCGGCGGCCCAGCGGAACGCCGTGCGAGGGCGAGGTGGTCTCGGTCAGGCCGTACAGGTTGTGGATGTAGTGGCCGAACGTACGCTCGAACTGCTCAATGGTGGTTGGCGCGATCGGCGCCCCGCCACTGTAGATCTTCGTCATTGCCGACAGGTCCCGCTCGGTTGCCGCCGGCGTGTTCATCAACGAGATGAAGGCCGTGATGGACGCCATCGCCCACGTCGCGCGGTACCGCTCGGCGAGCTCGGCTATCACTTCGGGCTCGAACCGATAGCCCAGCACCAGCGGCATGGGGACCAGCAGCGACACCCCGACGTGCGCGATCAACCCGGTGACGTGAAACAGCGGGGCCATCGCCAAACAAACGTCCTCCGGCGTGAGGTCGATCCACTTCCGATACACCTCGGAGTTAAAGACCACGTATCCGTGGGTGTACAACGCGCCCTTCTGCGGCCCTGTGGTGCCGGAGGTGTACACCAGGTAGGCCACGTCGTCCGGCACGAGCGTGACCGGCGGCGGGCGCTCGCCGTCGGATCCCTGCAGCAGCTCCAGCAGGTCGGTGGTGCCCGGATACCTGGTGCGGGCACTGTCGGCGAACAACCGCTGCGGCGGGTCCTGGACAAAGTCCAGTTCGCTGGTGGTGATCACTGGTCGGCCACCGGCCGCTGCCTGCCCGCCTGCCGAGTAGTTCGACTCCATCTGGATGATCAGCTTGGCGTCGCTGTCATCCAGCAGGCCCGCCAGCTCACGCTGCTTGTACATCGGGTTGGCCGGCACCATCACCGCGCCGAGCCGCCAGATCGCCAGCTGTGCGAGCAGAAAGGCCGGGATGTTCTGAAGTTGCACAAGCACCCGGTCGCCGCGCTCGACGCCATACTGCTCGGCCAGGGCGACGGCCAGCGCGGCCGACATCCGGTCCACCTCGGCCATCGACAGCGTGGTGTCGAAGTAGTGCACCATGGGGGCGTGCGGGCGCTGCTCAAGCGCGGCATCGAACATCGCCAGCGCGTTCGGGTACGGCAGCTCCAGGTCGGCCTGGATATCCCGGTCGTACAAGGCCAACCACGGCCGCTCGTCGTAACTGGACATAGCGCTTACCTCCGTCACCGTCAACCAATTATGTTTTTGCCCCGTCGCGCCCAGGTCAAGCGCCTCACACCTGCGGCCGGCTCAACCGTATCGCTGGCAGCGGGTCACCATCGATCGGGCACAGACCGAGGTTGGCTCTTGGGCGTGAGCGACGGCACGCCGCCCGTAGATCTCGAGGTGCCCGTCCGACAGGCGGCGCGGCCCAGTTCGCCCGAACGTGGCCGGGCGCGAGTCCGGCTGGACACAGTCGTGTCGGCCAGGCGGCGATCGACGGGCGCGACGAACTCTGGCCGGAAGCTCCGATCCATGCCCGCCGGCAGCAGAGAGCGTCGCGCAGGAGATATCTGCACGATCTCGACGTCCACGGCACGCCTCGGCGTTGGCCGCAGTCGCCTGCGGCGGGGTCGGGCGCTCACGACAGGCATGGGATACAACGACCCGGTCGCCGGACGTGAAGTAGAACAGACTCCTCGGCCGTGGCCAGTATGTCCGGTCACAGACTGCGCCAATCCCGCTGCTCAAGGGGCTTCCCGCGGGGCAGGAGCTGGGCCGGACGGCGGTCTCCCCTCGTCGTCCGTCACACCGGCCAGATGGCGGGCGAGGGCCTTCTTCTCCTCGAAGTCGGCAAGCCGCGCAATCATGATGCGCTGAGCCTGCGGGGAGCCGGCCCCGTGCAGGGACTCGGTGAGGTAGCCGACCGAGTTGCGCCCCATCGTCATGTTCTCGACCAGCCGCAGCAGGCGCACGCGGTCCTCGACCTTGATTCCCGGGACCGTCGCGAAATACTTGTGGAGCAACGGCCCGGTCTCCGGGTCGTCGAAGTCCAGCTCGCTGGGCATGGTCGCGACGATGCCGCCGCCGATGTCCTGTGCCAGCCGCCCCAGCTCGTACGGGAAGCGGGTGACGTTGTGCTTGCACACGTTCGCCAGCAAGGGGTCCGGCTGGAAGTTCCCGGCCGCGGTCGGCGTGGACTCGTGGGAGGCGGCGATACCGGCGCTGTAGATGGTCTCGTTGAGGTGGACCATCTCGACGAGCTTGTCCTTGACGTGTCCGGCCTTGGCAACGCCGTTGTATTCGGCCAGCTGCGCGGCAGCACCGATCAGCACGTCCCCCAGCCCGGTCTTGCAGACGTAGGAGCGGCGGTGAAAGCCGGTGAACCGGTCCACCAGGGGGGCTGCGAACTCGACCTCGCCGTCGAGGAAGATGTACTCGTTGGGCACGAAGACGTCATCCAGGATGATGAGTGCCTCCTGCCCGGCGAACTGCACGTTGCCCTGGTCGACGCCTTCTATCGCCCGGGTGTCGCAGGACTGCCGACCGTAGACGAAACTCAGCCCGGGGTGGACAACAGGGATGGCTACGACGACCGCGTAGTCCTTGTCGGCCTCGCGCATCCGCATCGTGGGCATGACGACGATCCAGTGCGAGTTGATGCACCCGGTCTGGTGCGCCTTGGCGCCTCGCAGGACCACGCCGTCCTCGCGACGCTCCACCACGTGCACGAACAGGTCCGGGTCGGCCTGGTCCGCCGGTGCCACCGAGCGGTCGCCCTTGGGGTCGGTCATCGCGCCGCCGAGGACCAGGTTCTCCTCCTGGGCGTAGCGCAGGAAGTCGCGGAACCGCTCCGAGTAGTTCGTGCCCCTGGCCGCGTCGCAGTCGAAGGTTATCGAATACATGGTGTTGAGGGCGTCCATCCCGACGCAGCGCTGGAAGCACGTGCCGGTCTGCTGGCCCAGCGTCCGCTGCATGCGGTTCTGCCCGACGACGTCCTCTTTGGACATGGCCACGTGCAGGAACCGGTTTACGTTGCGCCCGATGATCTCCGAGTACGCGGTGGCGAGCTCGGGCTGTTCGACAGCCAGGTCATAGGTGCGTGCAATGGCGTTGATGCTTGGTCGGATCACCGGATGGTCGACCGGCTCCGTGATGGCCTTGCCCATGTACCGGACGTTGAGGTGGCGGCCGCGCAGGCTGGCAATATAGTCATCGCCGCTCACGATCGGCTGCTCCCGGTGCGGA
>JBBQFE010000397.1:0-3615 GCA_038321605.1 Mycobacteriales bacterium
CAGGGCAAGCATTTCGAGCTGGACGTCGACGACGACATCTCCGAGGCCACCCTCACCCAGCTGGCCGACACGTTGCTGGCGAACCCGGTGATCGAGGACTTCACGATCCGTCGCTGAACGGTGCGCGGAGTGCCGTTGCCGGGCCGTTAAACTCATCAGGTGGCCCTCAGCAAGTACCGCGTCGGTGTTGTTACCTTTCCCGGAAGTCTGGACGATCGGGACGCCCTACGGGCGGTGCGACTGGCCGGTGCCGAGCCGGTACCGCTCTGGCACGGTGAGAAGTGGCTGTCCGACGTGGTGGCAGTGGTCCTGCCCGGTGGTTTCTCCTACGGCGACTACCTTCGGGCCGGCGCCATCGCGCGGTTCTCACCCGCGATGCAGTCGGTGATCGACGGCGCCCGCAACGGCATGCCGGTGCTCGGTATCTGTAACGGGTTCCAGGTTCTGTGCGAGGCGCATCTGCTGCCCGGCGCGCTGATCCGCAACGACCACCAGAAGTTCGTCTGCCGCGATCAGCGGCTCCGGATCGAGAACGCCGGGACCGCCTGGACCAACCAGTACGAGGCCGGGCAAGAGATCGTGGTGCCGTTGAAGAACGGCGAGGGCGGTTACGTCGCCGACCAGCGCACGCTCGACGAACTCGAGGCGGAGGGCCGAGTGGTGGCCCGGTATCTGGGCGACAACCCGAACGGCTCGTACCGCAGCATCGCCGGCATCACCAACGCGGCGGGCAACGTCGTCGGTCTGATGCCGCACCCCGAACACGCAGTCGAGGAGCTCACCGGGCCGTCCACCGACGGGCTGGGCTTCTTCACCTCCGTCCTGCAGAATCTGGTAGGTATCCCCGCATGACCGCCGCCCGCACCTCGTCCCGCCCGCCGGTCGACACGGTCAAGGCCGCCAAGAAGGACTCCGGCAGCAAGGGCCCTGAGGTCGCGCAGCCCTACCGGGCACTCGGGCTCGCCGACAACGAGTACGCGCGGATCAAGGAGATCCTGGGACGCCGACCGACCAGCTCCGAGCTGGCGATGTACTCCGTCATGTGGTCCGAGCACTGCTCGTACAAGTCCAGCAAGGTGCACCTGCGCCAGTTCGCCGACAAGAAGCCCGCGAAGGTGGCCGGCCAGCCCGACATCCTGCTGGTGGGCATGGGCGAGAACGCCGGCGTCGTCGACATCGGCGACGGCTGGGCGGTCACCTTCAAGATCGAATCCCACAACCATCCCTCCTACGTCGAGCCGCACCAGGGCGCGGCCACCGGGGTCGGCGGGATCGTCCGCGACATCCTGACCATGGGTGCCCGCCCGATCGCGGTCATGGACGCGCTGCGGTTCGGTCCGGCCGACGCCCCCGACACCGCGAGGGTGCTGCCCGGCGTGGTCAGCGGCGTCGGTTCCTACGGCAACTGCCTCGGTCTGCCCAACATCGGCGGCGAGGTCGTCTTCGACCCGACCTACCTGGGTAACCCGCTGGTCAACGCGCTCTGCGTCGGTGTGCTGCGCGCCGATGAGATCAAGCTGGCCAAGGCCGACGGCCCGGGCAGCAAGGTGGTGCTGTTCGGCGCACGCACCGGTGGCGACGGCATCGGGGGAGCCTCGGTGCTGGCTTCGGCTTCCTTCGAGGCGCAGGGCAAGACGAAGCGCCCGGCGGTGCAGGTCGGTGACCCGTTCGCCGAGAAGGTGCTCATCGAGTGCTGCCTGGAGATCTTCGCCGCAGACCTGGTGACCGGGATCCAGGATCTCGGCGCAGCCGGGCTGTCGTGTGCGACCACCGAGCTTGCGGCGGCCGGTACCGGTGGCATGGCGGTCGACCTCGATCTGGCCCCGCTGCGCGACGAGACGCTGGTCCCCGAAGAGATCCTGATGAGCGAGTCCCAGGAACGCATGATGGCCGTGGTGACCCCGGCCAACCTGGCGGCCTTCATGGCCATCTGCGCCAAGTGGGATGTGACCGCGACCGTGATCGGTGAGGTCAACGATTCCGGCCGGCTGACCATGCGCTGGCACGGCGACAAGATCGTCGACGTTCCGCCGCGCACCCTGGCCCATGAGGGTCCGGTGTACCAGCGGCCGATCCGCCGGCCCTACGACCAGGACGCGTTGAACGGCGACCACGGCAACGGGCTACCTCGGCCGAAGACCGGTGAGAAGCTGCGTGCCACCGCGCTCACCCTGATCAGCTCGTCGAACCTCGCCGACAAGTCCTGGGTGACCGACCAGTACGACCGCTACGTCCTGGGCAACACCGTGCTCGCCCAGCCGGAGGACTCCGGCATGGTGCGGGTCAGCGAGGACTCGAATCTCGGGATCGCGCTGGCCACCGACGGCAACGGCCGCTACACCCGGCTGGACCCGTACGCCGGTGCCCAACTGGCGCTGGCGGAGGCTTACCGCAACGTGGCAACCACCGGCGCGCGGCCGCTGGCGGTGACGAACTGTCTCAACTTCGGTTCGCCGGAGGATCCCGCGGTGATGTGGCAGTTCGCCGAGGCGGTACGGGGCATCGCCGACGGCTGCCAGCAGCTGGGCATCCCGGTGACCGGTGGCAACGTGAGTTTCTACAACCAGACCGGAACTGCGCCGATCCTGCCCACCCCGGTGCTCGGGGTGCTCGGGGTCATCGACGACGTCACGCGGCGAACCCCGATGGCGTTCCGCAACGACGGCCACCAGCTGTACCTGCTCGGCGACACGAGGGACGAGTTCGGCGGCTCGGAATGGGCCCATGTGGTGCACGGCTTCCTCGGCGGCAAGCCGCCCGCGGTGGACCTGGAGCGTGAGCGGCTGCTGGCCGACGTGCTGATCAACGCCTCCCGGGACGGGCTGATCGACGCCGCCCACGACCTCTCCGACGGCGGGCTGTTCGTAGCGCTCGCCGAGTCCTGTCTGCGCGGCACCACCGGTGTGCGGGTGATCGTGCCGGAGGGAGTGGACCCGTTCGTGTTCCTGTTCTCCGAGTCCGCCGGCCGGGCGGTCGTCGCGGTGCCCCGCACCGAGGAGGTCCGGTTCACCGACATGTGCACGGCGCGCGGCTTGCCGGCAACCCGGATCGGGGTACTGGACATTCTCGAGTCGGCCATCGACGTGCAGGGCCAGTTCCGGCTGCCGCTGGCCGAGTTGCGCCGGGCCTGGTCGGCGACCCTGCCCGCCCTCTTCGGCTGAGCCGCGGATGGCAGCGGCGGTTCCGGCGGCGCTGATCAGCCAGGCCGAGGCGGTGGCTGACTGGCTCGACGCGCTGCCCGACGCCGATTTCGCGTCGCCGTCGGTGCTGAGCGGCTGGCAGGTGCGCACCCTCACCGGGCATCTGGTGCAGGCGCTGCGCGGCTACGTGCGGGTGAACGGCCAACCGAGCGACGAGCGCCCGATCACCATCGCCACCTTCGTCGACCGGTACCGACCGGCCGCCGAACTCATCGATGCGATGACCCGTGACACCACCGGTGACCTCAGTCCGACCGAGCTGCGGTCGGCGTACACCGCTGCGCTGGACCTCGCCCGGGAGGCGGCGGCCCGACCGGCACCCCCGGTCGTGCTGGCTCCCCGCGGGCCGCTGTCGGGGTTGGACTGGTGCCGTACCCGGATCATCGAGTTGGTGGTGCATGCCGATGACCTGTCC
>JBBQFE010000398.1:0-3611 GCA_038321605.1 Mycobacteriales bacterium
CTGGGCAACGAGATCGCCCGCTACATCAACGCCGGCGAGTTGGTTCCCGACAGCGTCATTCTGGCCATGATCGTGCCGCGGGTACTGGCCGCTGCCGTGCGGGACGGCTACGTCCTCGACGGGTTCCCACGCTCGGTCCCACAGGCCGTCGAGGCCCGCCGCATCGCGGAGGCTCAGGATTCGGCGGTGCGCAGGGCGATCTTCCTCGATGCACCGGCCGATGACCTCATGACCAGGCTGCTGCGCCGTGCCGAGCTGGAGGGCCGGCCCGACGACACGGCCGAGGTGATCGGGAAGCGGCTTGCGGTGTTCGAACAGGCCACCGCGCCGGTGTTGGACTTCTATCGCGAGCTCGGCCTGCTCGATATCGTCGATGCGACCCTGACACCGGACGAGGTAACCGAGCGCATCATCGCCGCGCTGCCTCCCCTGGTCCGCGCTGCGTCACTCGCCTGACCATTTTGCCGCGCACCCACCGGTTCACCCATTCGGTTCGGTATGCACCAGGCACGTCATGGCGCTGTGGGTGCATATCAAACCCCTGGCCCGCCGCGCGCTGAACCCGAAATTTCCTCTTGCAACGATGCCGGTTCGGGTGCTAAAAAAAATTCATAGCGCACGCCACAGATCGATCTGGCGACCTGTGGCCACATAGGCATCAGTCAACAGATTGGTGGAGGTGGTAACGATGCTGATGCGCACAGACCCGTTCCGCGAACTGGACCGGCTCACCCAACAGGTGCTTGGCAGTCAGGGAACCCTCGCCCGGCCGTCGGCGATGCCGATGGATGCCTGGCGCGAGGACGACAGCTTCATCGTCGAATTCGATCTGCCCGGCGTTGCCAGCGAATCGATCGACCTGGATGTCGAACGCAATGTCGTGACGGTCCGGGCCGAGCGTGCCGCCCGTGAAGGCAACATCGAATTCCTGGCCTCAGAACGCCCACGCGGCGTGTTCAGCCGGCAGCTCATTCTGGGCGACAACCTCGATACCGACAAGATCGTGGCTGACTACGCCGCCGGCGTTCTCACACTCAGAATCCCGGTCGCGGAAAGGGCAAAGCCCCGCAAGATCACGGTCAACGCCGCTGGCTCCGGGGCTACTGCCGATCATCAGATCATCGAGCACCGAGAGAGCGACCGGCACCTCGCCCACGCGTGAGGTCAGTGCACCATGACTGGCACCAGCACACTGAGAGAACGCCCCGCCGTCCCGGATTTCTTTTCGCTGGTCTACGCCGACATGGCGTGGTTGGACGCCGAGTTCGACGCGATCATGAAGGCCAACGGGCTCACCGGATCCGTCCGAGGCTCCGGAGGAGTCGCTAGTGGGCCTTCGGAGCAACGGCGTTCTCAGCACCCGGCGCGGCGTACCAAGCCCCGCGCCGGACGAGCTCACCGAACCGGGGATCGCCGGCAACGTTCGCCGCCCGCTGCTGGGCGGCTGCAGGCCGCGTGCGTTAGCAGACCGATGGTGGCTCGCAAGGTCGAAAGGAGGCTCGCTGGAGAAGGAGGTGCTTACATGGAAAGGGCACCACCTCGGCCCACCGATTGCTTGTCCCCTGACGGTGTAGCGGCACTGGTTGCGGCCGAGCCGACCGGGACGGGCCCGCCACGCGCCGCAGCGCGCATCACGTCCAGCACCGAATCCTGTTCCGGTGTCGGCCGCAGGCTGGCCGCGGGAGAGATTCCGTCGCGGGGCGCGCGCACGCAGGTGACCGCCTCATCGACTTCCTCGGAGACTCTGGCCATCGACCACCGGGAGAACACCGCGACACTGACCGTCTCGGCGCTCAGCAGCGACACCGAGTCGTGCCGAGGGTCGCTCTTGATGCGGGCGTACAGGGCCAACACCGCGTCCTCGTCCCCTTCGAGGGTCTGGACGAACCACTGGTCAGAGATGAGCAGCGCGCCGCTGATCTGCCGGCGTTTGTTCTTGGAGCGCGCCTCGCTGAACAGATCACCGAGAGCGACCTTGCGGTCCTCGCGCGGGATCAGATCCCTGCTCCGGTACATCAACCGGAAACTCGCTTGCGCCTGCTCGGGTGCATCCTGGTTCATGGTTTTCCCTTCGGTGGCCTGCAGCCAGGGGGCCAGCTACCCGGCCGCGGCCATACCTGACACGTCGGAACCTCACCTGCCCCAACGTGGTGGGTGGATAGTCCTCCGGAGCAAGGACCTGCTGATTGTCAGCACGGCCGCCGTCCCCGGGCGTCTCAGTTTGCGACAGTCCCCTGCACCCCCCGGTTTGATATGCACCGGACGCGCCATGGCGCGGTGGGTGCGTATCAAACCCACGCGGGCGCGGGATCCGATGAGCTGCCTACACTCGAAGGGTGACTGAAACACCCCTTATGGATACCTATGGCTCGGCTCGACGCCCGGACCGCCCACCAGCGCACCCCCGACCGGCGGGGATGACCGATGCGACCGTGCAGGCACTGGGATCGCTGTCCGCTGCCCTCGAGGTGGTCGAGCATGCCCGCGGCCACCTTTACGCCTTTCACCGGATGTCGGGCACCGCTGACCTGGCGCTGCAGGACGCCGTACGCGAGCTTCGCGAGGCCGGCCACACCGCCCTGGCCGACGACATCGACGGCGCCCTGGTCGGTCGGGACGTGATCGACGGAAAGTGGACGTTTCAGCTGGTTGAGGCTTATGACGCCGGCTACCTGAGCGTCTTCCGGGCGGCCGAGGCTCGCGCGCGCGAGTTGTGCGGCAACGCGGAACCGCACATCTACGAGGCCGAGATGAAGGCCCGCGAGCAGGCTCACGGCACGGGTGCGGCATGACCGGGTCGCCCGGCCTGCCCGTCCCACCCCTGGCCGAGTCGGCCTGGCTCTTCGACGTCGACGGCACCCTGGTGGACTCCAACTACCTACACGTCGCAGCATGGTTGAAGGCCTTCGACGCGATCAGGCGCCCGGTGCAGGCGTGGCGTATCCATCGCCGCATCGGGATGGACTCGGCGAAGATGCTCGGCGAACTGCTCGGCGCTGACGCCGCTCGGCTGAGCGACGAGGTCAAGGCAGCGCACCAGGACGCGTACGCCGCTACGACCGACCTGCTGCGGCCGCTGCCCGGCAGCCGCGAACTGATCGCCCACCTGGCCGGCGAGGGGGCGGCGATCGTGCTCGCCACCTCAGCTCCCCCGGACGAACTGGCTATCCTTCGCCGGGTGCTGGACATCGACGACCTGCTCACGGCAACGACCGACGCCGACGATGTGGATACCGCCAAACCCGATCCCGGCATCGTGCAGACGGCGGTCGAAAGATCCGGACGTCCCGCCGAATGTGCACTGTTCGTCGGCGACGCCGTGTGGGACATGCGAGCCGCCGTCCGGGCTGGGGTGTCCTGCGTCGGGGTGCGCACCGGCGGGATCAGCGATGCCGAGTTGCACTCAGCAGGTGCTCGTGCGACGTATGACGATGCAGCCCAGTTGCTCGCCGAGTTGCAGGCGAGCCAACGCTGACGCACCTTGCAGATCGACGGGAACCTCAGGAGCAGCGCCAACGGGTGGGTCAGATCTGTTCGGGCACCATCTGGATCGCGCCGCTCGGGCATTCCGAAACGCAGATCCCGCAACCCTTGCAGTAGTCGTAGTCGAT
>JBBQFE010000399.1:0-3597 GCA_038321605.1 Mycobacteriales bacterium
CTCGGTGGCGGGCACCACGGTGGACCCCGTCGACAGCCTGCTCGATCTTGGCGGTGAGATCTGGCGGTTCGTGGACACCGCTGGGCTGCGGCGCCGGGTGAACAACGCCTCTGGCATGGAGTACTACGCGAGTCTGCGGACCGCGAGTGCGATCGAAGCCGCCGAGGTCGCGGTGGTGCTGCTGGACGCCTCGGAGGTCATATCCGAGCAGGATCAGCGCGTGATCTCCTCGGTGATCGATTCCGGCCGGGCACTCGTGATCGCCTTCAACAAATGGGATCTGCTCGACGAGGACCGCCACGAACTGCTGGAGCGTGAGATCGACTGGGAGCTGCAGCGCGTGCAGTGGGCTCCCCGGGTGAACGTCTCGGCAAAGACGGGACGGGCCGTCGACAAGTTGGCGGGCGCCCTGCGAACCTCCCTTGCCTCGTGGGACCGCCGAATCCCGACCGGCCGACTCAACACCTGGCTCAACGAGGTGGTCGCTGCGACGCCGCCGCCAGGGCGCGGCGGCAAACATCCGCGCATCCTGTTCGCCACCCAGGCCGACACCCGGCCACCCCGTTTCGTCCTCTTCACCACCGGCTTCCTGGAGTCGGGCTACCGGCGATTCATCGAGCGGAAACTCCGCGAGGACTTCGACTTCGAGGGCAGCCCGATCGAGATCTCGGTGCGGGTGCGTGAGAAGGGAATCCGGGGCACTCGCTGAGCCCGACTGAGAGCTCCTGCCCGGTCGTACGCTAAAGTCGACCGCGGTCCAGTGCGGGTTTCTCCCGCGGGACGGGCTGTAGCGCAGCTTGGTAGCGCACCTGACTGGGGGTCAGGGGGTCGCAGGTTCAAATCCTGTCAGCCCGACACGAAGTGGCTCCGGCCGGCGGAAACGCCGGCCGGAGCCATCGTGCTTTCGCGCACCGGACTTCGTGCGAGCATGGGGGGCGTGAGCATTCCGCAGACCGGCGCGACCGCCTCCGAGGTATCCGGAGCCGCCGCTGATCAGACCCGGGTGCTCACGGTCCCGAACCTGTTGAGCGTCGGGCGCCTGTTCGGTGTGCCGCTCTTCCTCTGGCTGTTGCTCGGTCCGCACGCCGATGGCTGGGCCTTGATCGTGCTGATGGTGAGCGGTTTCACCGACTGGGCCGACGGGGTACTGGCGCGACGGCTACATCAGACCTCGAGCCTGGGCGCCCTGCTCGATCCGCTGGCCGATCGGCTCTACATCCTGGCCACCCTGTTCGGTCTGGTACTGCGCCACATCATCCCGTGGTGGCTGGCGGCCCTGATCATCGGTCGTGACCTCGTGCTGCTGCTCACGGTGCCGGCCCTTCGCCGCCGGGGTCTGCTCGCGCCGCCGGTGCACTACCTCGGCAAGGCCGCAACGTTCAACCTGCTGTACGCCTTTCCGTTGCTCTTGTTGGGCTCGCACGCCGGCACGCTGAGCGAGATCGCAAAGCCGATTGCCTGGGCCTTCACGATCTGGGGAACTGGTCTGTACCTGTGGGCAGGTGGGCTCTACCTTGCCCAGATCCGACGGATCACCTCCCAGCTGCCTCCGGTGCGTTGAGATGGCGCTGCCCCCCGTTACGTCCAACCGGACCACCGCGCTGCTCGACGACCTGCTGGCCAACCCCCTCGATCCGGGTTACCGGGCCGCAGCGGCGCACCCCCGGCCCGTTCGTCGGTGGCACCAGCCGATGCTCTGGCTGGGCTGCGTGGTGGTCGGCCTGTTGATCGTCACGGCCTACCAGCAGAATCACCGGTCCGCACCGGCCCGTGAAGCGGCGAACCAGGATCTGATCAGCAGGATCCATGCACTGCAGTCCGCCGGCGCGACCATGGACGGCAAGGCCAAGGTGCTGGCAGGTGAGGTGGCCGCCCTGCGCGACGCCCAGCTGCCGGCGGCGAACAACCAGAGCCTGCGCAACCTCGAAATCGCTTCCGGAAGTGTCGCGGTGCACGGCCCGGGGGTGGTGATCGAGCTCGGCGAGCCGGACGCCTCAGCGACGTCAGCCGCGACCGGCCGCGACGGCACCGGTTCGCAACAGCAGATCGCCGTCATCCACGACGTTCAGGTTCGCTCGGTCGTGAACCAGCTGTGGAACTCCGGGGCTGAGGCGATCACCGTCAACGGCATCCGGCTCACGGCCACTTCCGCCATCCGGTTCGCAGGCGAATCGATTCTGGTGGACTTTCAGACGATCAACAGTCCGTACACGGTTCAGGCGATCGGCGATCGGAACCAGCTGCTCCTCGCCTTCGCGGATTCGCCGATCGCGCGGCAGTTGAAGACTGCCCAGCAGGTGCTCGGCATCTCCTTCGACTTCAGCGGCAGGTCGGACCTGCGCCTCGGTTCCGTTACCGTGGTCCAGCAGTCCTATGCCTCGGCCGGTGCGGCGACGGCCTCGCCGACGCCCACCTCCGTACCCTCCTCCGGAGCGGTGGCCACACCGTCGGGTTCCGGTGCTGCCTCAGCGTCGGCGACCGGCGCTTCGACCCCCAACAGTTCGGAGACCTCACCATGATCGCCGCGGCAGCGCTAGTCATCGGCGTGATTCTCGGTCTCGTGTTTCGCCCGACGGTGCCGATCTGGCTCTAGCCGTACCTGCCCATCGCGGTGGTCGCGGCCCTGGACGCTGTGTTCGGCGGAATCCGTGCCAGGCTCGACGGCATCTTCGACGCCAAGGTGTTCGTCGTCTCCTTCATCTCCAACGTTCTGGTCGCTGCACTGATCGTCTTCATGGGCGACAAGCTCGGTGTCGGCGGACAGTTGTCCACGGCGGTGGTGGTCGTGCTCGGCATCCGCATCTTCGGAAACGCCGCCGCGATCCGACGGCATGTGTTCAGGGCCTGAGATGGTCGAGAAGAGCGACGTCTCCGGCGACGGCGTATCGAGGCAGCAAGACGTTATCGCTCCGACGACCTCGGATGGCGGAGGCAAGCCTTCGCCGGGTTCGCCGCCCGCCAGGAATCGTGGTGCGGCGCTACTTATCGGTGCCCTGCTCGCGATTCTCGGCTTCGCGCTGGCGGTCCAGTTCAGGTCCAACGCCAGCACCGACTCACTCGCCGGGGCGCGAGAGGACGATCTGGTGCGCATCCTCGACGATCAGAACAGCCGGATCGAGCGCCTGCAGGGTCAGATCGGCGACCTGCAGGCGGCGAAGTCCGCCTTGTCGAACAGCGGCAGTGACAAGGTAGCTGCGCGGCAGGAGGCTCAACGGCAGGCAGATGCATTGGCGATCCTGGCCGGTACCGTGCCCGCACACGGCCCGGGTGTCGAGGTCTCCATCGGGGACCCTTCACATGCGCTCAAGGCCGAGGACCTGCTCGACGTGGTGGAGGAGCTACGCGGTGCCGGGGCCGAGGTCATCCAGTTCGGCTCCGTGCGCATCGGCACCGACAGCTCGTTCACCGACGGGCCGACCGGTGTGATCCTGGACGGCACCGCGCTGCAACAGCCTTACACGGTGCTGGCGATCGGCGATCCGCAGACCATGGACACCGCCCTCAACATTCCGACCGGAGTCGTCAGCACGGTGCGTAGCGCGGGCGGCCAGGCACTCATCGCCGAGCGGGATTCGTTGAGCATCACGGCGGTTCGAA
>JBBQFE010000400.1:0-3594 GCA_038321605.1 Mycobacteriales bacterium
CGTCTCGTAGGCCGCCGGGGAATCGAACGAGTCGGCAAGGGTGGCGTTGATGACCGTCTTGCCGCCGATCGGATCGACCAACAGTTGAGTGGGTGGGCAGCTCGAGGTCGACTGGGCGCCACCGGGCAGGCCTGCGCCCGCGGCTGCCGCCGCCAGCTTGGCATAGTCGATCTGGATGCAGACCGCTGCACCGTTCTGGGCCACTCCGGGGACCTTGGACGCCACCGCGATGACCTGCGCAGCCTGTGTTGCGTTGGCCACGATCACGGCGGGCGCACCGGCGCCCTTGTCGAACTTCGCGTCGTAGAGCTGCTGGCCCACCACCGCATCCGGCTTGTTGGTAAAGCCGTCGGCCTGGCTGAGGCCATTTGTCTTCAACGACGGGATGCCGATGAGGCAGACGATCAGCACCAGCAGCGCGCCGAGCCAGGCCCGGCGATGGTTGCCACTGACGCTCGCGGCGATCCGTCCCCACAGCCCGTGGCTGGCGAGGTCGACGGCGTGATCGACCACCGGTCTACGCGGCCAGAACACCCAGCGACCTGCCAGCGCCAGTGACACCGGCAGAAAGGTCATCATCACCAGCAGCGTGCACGCGATCCCGATGGCTGCGACCGGGCCGAGGCTCTTGTTGGAGTTGAGTTCGGAGAAGCTCAGACACAGCAGTCCAAGGATGACGGTCACCGCGGAGGCGATGATGGCCGGCGCAGATTCGCGCCAGGCCACGATCATCGCGTCGAACCTGTTCTCGTACTGGTGCAATTCCTCCCGATAGCGGGATATCAGCAGAAGTGCGTAGTCCGTTCCCGCTCCCAGTACCAGCACGGAAAGGATGCCCTGGCTCTGACCGGTCAGGGTCAGCACCCCGTGTTTGGCCAGGTAGTAGATCGCCAGCGAGGACAGCCCGAGGGCGAGGACGGCCGACAGGATCGGAAAGATCCAGAGGACCGGTGACCGGTACACGAACAGCAGGATGATGATCACCACGCCGAGGGCTGCGAACAGCAGGGTGCCCTCGATGCCGGAGAAGGCGTCGAGCAGTGCGGTCAGCAGGCCGCCAGGTCCCGCCGGGTAGATCTCCAGACCGGCAGGCGCGCCCTGCTTGGCCGTGCTCAGGACCAGCTTCTCGACGGAATTGAGCTCGTCTCCCTGCACCGCGACGCCGTCCCGCTTGGCGACCAGCGGCGCGTAGACCGATGCGGCAGTGCCGTCCTTGGCAAGCTCAGGAGCGGTTACAGCCTGCTGGTCGACGCCGGGGATGGCCTTGATCGAGGTGAGCACCCGGGCCAGGTGCGCCTTGTCGGTAGCCGTCAGCCCGGCGGCGCGGTGCAGCACGACGAAGCCGGGGATGTCTTCGATCTTGAGGAACTTCGCGGACTCGTCCGCCACCTTCGTCGATTCTGCCGAGCCGGGCAGATAGGACGCGTTGTCGTTCTTCTGAACGGTGCTCAACTTGCCCTGATAGGACCCGCCTGCGCCGCCTGCGAAGAACGCCAGGATGGCCACCACAACGATCGCCAACACCGGCCAGCCGCGGCGGACCCGCGGGCTGCCCGACCCGGATGACGAATGCGAGACCTGCTGGTCGGCGTCGGTGCCTTCGGATTGCATGCCGTCTCCTCGAACGTGCTGGCTGCTGGACTGGGCGGTTCTCCGCTGTGCCAGGGCCACCTTTACACATGGCAGTGACACAGCCAACCGCAATTGACCGACCTCCGGTTCCCCACGATCACGCCCGCCCCCATAGGCTGATGAGGTGGCTGAAGTGAAGACGATCCGAGCAGGGCTCATCGACTACCAGCAGGCCTGGGACTGGCAGCGCCAGCTGCATGCCCAGCGGCTGTCCGGCGAGATCGAGGACACCGTGCTGCTGCTGGAGCACCCGTCGGTATACACGGCCGGAAGGCGTACCGAAGCCTGGGAGCGACCGTCCGACGGAACGCCCGTGGTGGACGTGGATCGCGGCGGCAAGATCACCTGGCACGGACCCGGACAGCTGGTCGGCTACCCGATCGTGGAGCTCGCGGACCCGGTCGATGTGGTGGCCTACGTCCGGCGTCTGGAGGGTGTGCTGATCGGAGTCTGCGCCGGCCTGGGCCTGGCCACCACCAGGATCGATGGTCGAAGCGGGGTCTGGATCACCGCCGACGAGCGCGGGCCGGACCGCAAGGTGGCTGCGATCGGCATCCGGGTCGCCCAGCGGGTGACGCTGCACGGCTTCGCCCTGAACTGCAACCCCGACCTGTCCGCCTTCGACCGCATCGTGCCCTGCGGCATCGCAGACGCCGGCGTCACATCCCTGAGCCGCGAGCTCGGACGCGAGGTGGCCGTCGCCGATGCCCTCACCCTCGTCGAGGCCGGGTTGGACGACCTGACCTCCGCGTACGCTGAAATTCGCTGACACCACAGCTCCACCAGCTACCACCGCCCCGCCCAACCACCGCACCGCCCAACCACCGGGCCACTGGCACGACGTGCAGTCCGATCGGAGATTCGAGTGAGCACCGCCGCTATTCCGCCGAGTCCGGAGCCCCGCAAGCTGCTGCGCATCGAGGCGCGCAACGCTGAGACCCCGATCGAGCGCAAGCCTGAGTGGATCAAGACTCGCGCGGTGATGGGGCCCCAGTTCACCGAGCTGCGCCAGCTGGTGAAGAGCGAGGGCCTGCACACCGTCTGCCAGGAGGCTGGCTGCCCGAACATCTACGAGTGCTGGGAAGACCGCGAGGCGACGTTCCTCATCGGCGGCGACCAGTGCACCCGGCGCTGTGACTTCTGCCAGATCGACACCGGCAAGCCCGCGGCGCTGGACACCGACGAGCCGCGGCGCGTCGCTGAGAGCGTACAGACGATGGGCCTGCGCTACGCGACGATCACCGGAGTGGCCCGCGATGACCTGCCCGACGGCGGGGCATGGCTGTACGCGGAGACCGTTCGGCAGATCCACCGGCTGAATCCCGACACCGGCGTGGAACTGCTGATCCCCGACTTCAACGCCGTCCCCGAGCAGTTGGCGGAGGTGTTCAGCTCCCGCCCGCAGGTGCTGGCCCACAACGTCGAGACGGTGCCGCGGGTGTTCAAGCGGATCCGGCCCGCGTTCACCTACGACCGATCGCTGGCGGTGATCACCGAGGCTCGGGCGGT
The DNA here is from genome assembly GCA_038321605.1 of Mycobacteriales bacterium. Lineage (GTDB taxonomy): Bacteria > Actinomycetota > Actinomycetes > Mycobacteriales > Jatrophihabitantaceae > Jatrophihabitans_A. The sequence continues at coordinate 3,142 of JBBQFE010000400.1, forward strand.
CGGTCTGGTGACCAAGTCCAACCTGATCCTCGGGATGGGTGAGGAGCGCGCCGAGATCTCCCAAGCGCTGCAGGACCTGCACGATGCCGGCTGCGAGCTGATCACGATCACCCAGTACCTGCGGCCGTCGCTGCGCCACCACCCGATCTCGCGGTGGGTCAAGCCGGAGGAATTCGTGGAGCTCCGCGAGGAGGCCGAGGACATCGGTTTCGCGGGTGTCCTCAGCGGGCCGTTGGTGCGCTCGTCCTACCGTGCCGGGCGCCTGTACCAGCAGGCGCTCGACGCTCGGACGCTGACCACCACGCTCTGACACCGGCTACCGCGTCCACGGGGCGCGGAGCCGGTCCCCGAGAACGGTCGGAACCCGGGCCGCGGTGGCGATGAAACGCCGGACCAGCGACTAGCGGCGCTTGGCACTCCAGAGCACGCCGCCGATGAGGGCGCCGATTGCCA
>JBBQFE010000401.1:0-3591 GCA_038321605.1 Mycobacteriales bacterium
CCCTGGGTGCAGAACCGGGGCAACACCAACCAACTGTTCCTGGGCACCTATCGGCTCTACCGCACGGACAACGCCGAGACCGCGTCTGCGGCAGACGTGCACTTCAACCCGATCAGTGGCGATCTCACCACCGGCTGCACGGGTGCTGCTCCCAATGGCGCCCGGGGCTGCCTGATCAGCGCCGTCGGGGTCGCCGATGGCGGGGACGGCGTCTATGTGGGTTCGGATGACGGCGTTGTCTCGGTCAGCCCGAATGCCGTCACGTCCGCCACCCCGAGCTGGGCGCGGGTCGGGCAGGGTTCGCTACCGAACCGGCCGGTCACGCAGTTCGCGGTCGACAAGTCGAACTGGCGGGTCGCCTTCGCTTCCTACGCCGGCTTCGGCAGCGCGACCCCGCGCCACCGCGGCCACGTCTACGGCACCGTCGACGGCGGCAAGCACTGGACCGACGTCAGCGGGAATCTGCCCGATGTGCCGGTCAACTCCGTGGTGCTCGACCCGTCCGCGGACAACACCATCTACGTCGGTACCGATGTCGGTCCGTTCGTCTCCGTCAACGGTGGCCGTAGCTACAAGCGACTCGGCGACGGCATCCCGAAGGTCGCCATCTGGCAGCTCGACTACGACTCGACCCACGGTGTGCTCGCCGCGGGCACGCACGGTCGTGGCGCGTACACACTCACCAACCGCAACGCGCTGCCGGCACTGGTCGTCTCCAAGACCGACAGCGGCCTGCCGGTGGGACCGGGACGCAACATCGACTACACCATCACCGTGAAGAACCAGGGCAATGCGCCGGCAACCGGTGTCATGATCTCTGAGCCGATTCCGAGTAGGACCAGTTTCTCCTTTGCCGGGCAGGGCGGAACGTTCCGCAACGGCAAGGTCGTGTGGTCCGGTCTGACGGTTCCGGCGGGGGGCTCGGTATCGGTCACGTTCAGCACCAGGATCGCGCCGAAGCTACCCGCCTCGGTGACGGCCATCGTCAACGACGGCATCGTCGTGACGTCGGCCGAGGGTGTCGATGCGACCGGCAGTCCGCACAGCACGCCGATCGCTCCGGCCAACGCGGTCACCATGACGCCAACGGCGCAGTCCGGCGGTGCGAAGGTCGGTGAGAGCGCGAGCTTCACCGAACACCTGACCAACGGCGGTTACCAGGCCGACAGCTACACCCTGTCCGCCACGAGTCCGTGGCCGGCCACGACCTACGACGCCACCTGCACCACGGCCCTCACCAGCACGCCGGTCGTGCAGCCCGGAAGCTCCCTGGACGTCTGTGTGAAGGTGGCCGTGCCGGCGGCAGCGGCCAATGATGCCCGCAACGACACGACAGTGACGGCCACCTCGACCGGCAACAGCTCGGTGACGGCAACGGCGACCCTGACGACGATCGCGGTCGCCGTGGACACCCTGCTCGTCGACAACGACACCAACACCCCGGCCGACACGTCCGGCTACTACAAGGCGGCGCTCACGGCGGCGGGTGCACAGTTCAGCACCTGGGATCTGCTGGCCGATCCAGTGCTGCCGCAGTCGTACCTGACCGCCCACAAGAAGGTGATCTGGTACACCGGAAACTCCTACCCCGCACCGATCGGGCCGTACGAGGCGGAGTTGAAGGCGCTGTTGGACGGCGGCGGCAGGCTCTTCATGTCCGGCCAGGACATCCTGGACCAGTCGGCAGGTAAGACGCCGTTCGTGCATGACTACCTGCACATCAACTGGGATGGCTCGGAGACCCAGAACGACAAGGCGACCGCCACCGTGGCGGGCGTGACCGGTAACCCGGTCACAGCTGGACTGGGCACCGTGACGTTGGATCATTCGGTGCTCGGCGCCAACTTCGAGGACCAGATCACGCCGATCTCGCCCGCGACCGCGGCGTTCACCGACGACACCGGGCAGACCGACGGTCTGACGGTGGCCGACGGCACCTACAAGGTGGTCTTCCTGGCCTTCCCGTTCGAGGCCTACGGAAGTGCAGCCGATCAGGCGGCGTTGATGACGAGCGCGCTGGCGTACTTCAACTCCTGAGGTCCCGCGCCAACCCCCAGAGAATCCGGCAGTAGGGCCGAGCGGGATCGCACCGAAGGTTGGTCGCGCTCCCGCTCAGTCCTGTGCTCAGGAGTTCGTTCTGGCGGCTGGAAACGCTGTCAGCAAAAGGCCGAAACGATCAGCGGATAAAGTCATCGGCAACGCGTTGGTCATCGAGTACCGGCCGGCAGTCGCTGAGCGTCTCCCGGTCGAGGATCGGATCGCCGAGCGCAGACCGCAATCGCAACCGTGGGTGAGCACTCGGCCCGCGGACGAGCAGAAAGGCCCGCGCCGATGTCTGACCCGCAGATCGCAACCGATGACAGCGACAACCACACTGAAAACCACGGGGCTGTGCCGCCGGAGCTTGCCGTGCACCGCCAGGCGCCCGACCGCAACCTGGCGCTTGAACTCGTCCGCGTCACCGAGGCTGCGGCGATGGCGGCGGCGCGCTGGGTGGGACGCGGTGAGAAGAACGACGGTGACGGAGCCGCGGTGGATGCCATGAGGACCCTGATCGGCACGGTGTCCATGCGCGGTGTCGTGGTCATCGGCGAGGGTGAGAAGGACGAAGCGCCGATGCTGTTCAACGGCGAGCAGGTGGGCAACGGAACCGGTCCAGAATGCGATGTCGCGGTGGACCCGATCGACGGAACCACCTTGATGGCAAAGGGAATGCCGAATGCCATCGCGGTGATCGCGGTGGCCGAGCGCGGTTCGATGTTCGACCCGTCCGCGGTGTTCTACATGGAAAAGATCGCCACCGGCCCGGAAGCCGCGGACGTCATCGACATCAACGCGCCGGTCGCCACCAACATCAGTCGGGTCGCCAAGGCCAAGGGCGGCAGCCCGTCGGACGTCACAGTCGTGATCCTGGACCGGCCACGGCACGCCGACCTGGTGCGCGCGGTCCGGGAGGCGGGCGCCCGGATCAAGTTCATCTCCGACGGAGACGTCGCCGGCGCCATCATGGCAGCCCGACCTGGCACCGGGGTGGATCTGCTGCTGGGTATCGGCGGCACCCCCGAGGGCATCATCGCCGCCGCGGCCATCGCCTGCATGGGCGGTTCGATCCAGGCCAAGCTGTGGCCCAGCGACGAGGACGAGAAGCGGAAGGCGCTCGAGGCCGGCCACGACCTGGACCGGGTGCTCACCACCTCTGACCTGGTCAACGGTGAGGATGTGTTCTTCTGCGCGACCGGAATCACCGACGGCGAGCTGGTTCGCGGTGTGCGCTACGACCGGGGCATGGTCGCCACCTCGTCGATTGTCATGCGGTCGAAGTCGGGGACGATCCGGGTCGTTGATTCGTTGCACCAGTTGTCCAAACTGCGGGCGTACTCAGCCATCGACTTCGACCGCAACTAGCTACTGGCGCCTTCGGACCGCCGGCCACGATAGGGGTACAAGATCATGTTGTGCGTGACGAGCAATGACATTCCGGGGTGGGAGATCCAGCGGGTCTGCGGCGAAGTGTTCGGTGTGACGGTCCGCTCTCGCAATGCCTTCTCGCAGATGGGCGCCGGGTTCAAGTCGATCGTCGGTGGCGAACTG
>JBBQFE010000402.1:0-3589 GCA_038321605.1 Mycobacteriales bacterium
GCAGCCCGCACCGCTCATGAGGCGGCTCTCGTTGCCGTTCGCCCTGGCCGGAGTGCTGACCGCCGCACTCGAGCGTCCGGGGCTCGGGGGACCCCTACCGATCCGGGCGCAGCGGCGCTGGCTGGACCTCGCCGCAGCCGGGCTGCCGGTGCCCGCCCACACGGTGGTCCGCAAGGTCGAGCTGGGCGGCAGGGCGGCGCTGCGCGTGACCGTCGGGGCAACCGAGCGATCACGTGCGATCGTGCACCTGCACGGCGGTGCGTACACCGTCGGGTCACCGGCCGCCTACACCTCGATGGCCGCCTATCTCGCCGAGTCCGCGGGCGCGGCGGTGTACCTGCCCGACTATCGGCTCGCACCCGAACACCCGTTCCCGGCCGCGCTGGACGACGCGATCGCCGCCTGCCGTGACATCGCGGCGCAACACCGGGCCTACTCGATCAGTGGTGACTCGGCAGGTGGCGGCCTCGCAGTCGCCACCACCCGGCGCCTGATCGACGCCGGCTCCGAAGCCCCGAGAGCGATGGCACTGGCCTCGCCGTGGGTGGACCCGGCCGCACGCTCGGCACACCGCAAGCGGGACCTGATCGTCCGGGAGAAATGGGGGTTGGCCTGCGCCGCGCAGTACCTCGGATCCGGCGATGCCCGTGACCCCGGATTCGCCCCGCTGCACGGTTCGCTGGCCGGGCTCCCCGCCGCCCTGATCCACGTCTGCACCAAAGAGGTGCTCTACGACCAGGTGACCACCTTCGCCCGAGCCCTGACCTCGGCCGGCGTCGAGGTCAGCGTGACCGAGCAACGTCTCTGGCATGCGGGTATCGCGCAGGCAGGACTGGTCGCCGATGCTCATCAGGCGGTCACCGAATTCGGCGAGTTCCTGGACCGGGCTATGCGGCAGACTCCGGCGGTCGATCCATCGGAAGGTGGGCAATCCCGTCCTCGATGAACTCCGGCCCGCTGGGCACGAATCCGAAGCGGGCGTACCACCCCGACAGGTGTGACTGCGCGTCCAGGGTCGTCGTCACCTCGGGGCCGATCAACTCCAGGGCATGCCGCATGAGGGCGCCTGCCACACCGCGTGAGCGCGCTCCTGGCGCGGTGGCCACCCGCCCGATCCGCGCGCGACCGTCGGTATCACGCAGGAGCCTCAGTGTGGCCGTGACCGCGGTTCCGTCCTGCGCCCAGACCCAGAGTGCCCCGGGCTCCAGATCGCGGCCGTCCAGTTCGGGATAGGCGCATGCCTGCTCGACCACGAAGACGTCAACCCGAAGCTTCAGGATCGGGTACGCCACCGACAGGGGTAGCTCCGTAGGGGTGGCTGAGTGCAGCTCGCTGGTCACCGGCCCACGGTAGCGATCAGAGCAAACCCAACGCCGGCGGCTGGGTGCTGAGCACCCTGGCCGGATCGGTGTCGAGCACCTTGTGCAGCAGCTCTGCGTACACCGCTCTGAAATCGGTGCTGACCCTGAGGTCTCCGTCATCGAGCTCGGTCAGACTGGGCTGCTCACCGTAGAAGCCGCCCTTCACCGGGCCGCCGGCCACGCCGGCCACGAAAACCGGCCCGGCGGTGCCGTGATCGGTCCCCTGTGAGGCGTTGGCCTGCACCCGCCTGCCGAACTCCGAGTAGGCGAGCAGGACGACGTCCTTGCCGTGCGGGGTCTTCGCCAGCGCATCGAGGAAGCCGGTCACCGCGTTGTCCACCAGACCCAACTGGGACTGCTGGGCGTCCTTCTCGTCGGCGTGGGTGTCGAATCCGCCCTGGCTCACCGAGTAGACGCGGGTGGGAACACCGGCTGCGATGCAGCGGGCCACCACGGCCAACTGGTCCTTCAGGCTGCCCTGGCCGCCGGCGGAGCTGGCCGGGGCCTGCTGATCCGATTCACCGCCCGCTCCGACCGGGTTCAGGACACCGGCGAAGGTCGACGTGACGCGCCGCTCAGCCCGGTAACCGGCAGTCACCAGCGAACAGGCGACCGAGTCGGTCGGGTCCGGCTGGCCCAGACTGCTGAGGGCGGCAGCCAGCTCGGCCGGCAACGTCCGGTCCCTGCCCAGCGGCAGGGCGGCGGCCGCGGCCCGGGCCCCCACCGCCAGCGGCGGCAGCACCGCGCCGATGTTCACCGCCCGCAGCGGGTCGTCGCCGGTCGCATCCAGCCAGCGCCCGATCCAGCCGGTGTTGACCGGCGCGTCGGGCGATCCGGTCTGCCAGATGTCCATGCTGCGGAAGTGGCTGTGGTCCGGTTTCGGATAGCCGACCCCGCGCACGATCGCGAGCTGTTTCGCCTGCCAGAGCCTGTTCAATCCGACCAGCGCCGGGTTCAGTCCCAGTGCCGAGTCCAGCCGCAGCACGTCCGACTCGGCATATGCGAGGTCCGGCCGCGCAGCATGATAGGCAGGATCGCTGTACGGGATGAGGGTGTTGAGACCGTCGTTGCCGCCGTACAGGCTGAGCACCACCAGAACCCGCGATCCAGCGGCCAGCGGGTCGGTGGCCGCCCGGCTCATCAGGTGCTGCCAGGTCACGCCGGTGGCACCGGCCGCCAGCGCCGCGCCGCCGGTGACCGACGACGCGACCAGGAACTGTCTGCGGTTCATGCTCGGCACTGGACTCTCCCTGCTGGTGGTGTGATGGACGACCGTGCGGACCAGGCGCTCACTGCACGAGATATTCGGGTGCGTTGAGCGCGATGGTGACCAGCCGTTCCGGGTTGCCGACCGCCGGTTTCAGCGCGGCGCTGCTGCGGTCGGACCAGCGCCCGATGCCGAGCAGATACCCGACGGCGTCGATCCGGTCACCGGCTGCCGCGGCCGTCACGAAGGAGAGGTCACCCGCCTTGGCGAGATCGGCGGCTGCTGTCATCCTCAGGTCGGCAGCCGCGGTAGACAGCCAGGCCTGACCGGACGGCCAGCCGCTGACGTTCGGCGGGTACAACGGCAGCTGGCCGAGCCCGCGGAGCACCGTGGCCAACTTCAACGCCGCGGCATCGTCTGCCACCGGCACCCTGAGCGCCCGTACGGCTCCGATCAGCCAGTCGACCGGGCCCACGACGAAAGAGTTCGCAGCCTGGGCGAATCCGGGATCGGTGAATAGCGCGGTGAACAACCCGGTGAGCTGCCGCCCGGCCCCGTAGGCCGCGACCAGCCGGTCCAGGGTGGGCTGATCCGGTCCGGTGTCGGACACGTACTGCCGCCACAGGCTGGCGCAGACGAAGCGCGCCGACTCCGGACGGCCCAGCACGGCGTCGCAGTACCCCGCCTGATCGAGGTTGCCGGTCACGCCCAGCACGGTCTTGCTGCCCTGATCGTGCAACGCCGGCCGCAACCGGCTGGAGCCGTCCGCAGCGATCCGCCACCCGGTGAGCGCCCGCGCACCCTCGCGCACATCGGTCTCGGTGTAGCCGTCGCCGTGGCCCAGCGCGAACAGCTCCATGAACTCGCGGGAAAGGTTCTCATTGGCACCCTGGACGGTGTTCTTCTCGCCATCGAGCCAGTCGAGCATGGCCGGGTCCACCAGGATCGCCTGCGCCAGCGTGCGGAAGTCACGCTGGCCCAGGTCACGCAGGGTTTCGTTCTGCTGGGCCATCAGCGTGGC
>JBBQFE010000403.1:0-3577 GCA_038321605.1 Mycobacteriales bacterium
CAGCCACCGGGTGACCGTTCCTTCTGCGACCGTCTCGCCGAGCTGAGGCATGGTGACGTCCACATTCACGACTGCAGCGCCTTCTCCACGGTGAGCGCAACGCTGTCAGCCGAAGGCATCACCAGATCTTCGAGCGAATCGGCGGACGGCAGCGGAATGTGTGGCGTCGTGATCCGCTGGATCGGACCGTCGAGGTCCCAGAAGCACTCCTCGACGGCGAGCGACGCGATCTCTGCACCCCAGCCGAGCAGCCGCGGATTCTCCTCGACGGTGAACAACCGACCGGTACGCGACAGCGAGGAAAGGATGGTCGCGGTATCCAGGGGCACGAGTGACCGGACGTCGATGACTTCTGCGCTGATGCCGCGGTCGGCGAGTTGTTCAGCCGCCGCCAGGGCCCTGGGCACCATCATGCCCAGCGCCAGGATGGTCGCGTCGGTGCCGGCGCGACGGATCTTCGCAGTGCCGAGCGAGTCCACGATGTCACCGTCGGGCACCTCGCCCTTGCTGGCATAGAGACCCTTGTGTTCGAAGAACATCACCGGATCGTCGCTGCGGATCGCCGCAGCCATCAGGCCTACGACATCTTCCGGCGTGGAAGGCGTCACCACCTTGAGACCGGGCACGGCCATTGCCCAATTCTCGATCGACTGAGAATGCTGGGCGCCGAAGCGCAGCCCGCCGCCGTTGCCCGTCTTGATCACCAGCGGCAGAGTCACCTGACCGTTGGTCATGTAGCGGGTCTTGGCGATCTCGTTGACGACGATGTCCCAGCAGACGGCGAAGAAATCGGAGAACATGATCTCAGCGACAGGGCGGAGCCCGGTCATCGCCGCGCCCATCGTGGCGCCCAGGATCGCCTGTTCCGAGATGGGGGTGTCGATCACCCGCTTCGGACCGAACTCCTCCAGCAGCCCGACGGTGGTCTTGAAGACCCCGCCCGCTCCGGCGACATCCTCGCCTACGAGCACCACGCGGTCGTCCCTGCGCATCTCCTGCGCAATTCCACGCGCGACAGCGTCGCGATACGTCAGTTGCGCCATGCCCAGCCTCCATCAGCCCATACATCGGTGAACGCACTCTCGGGAGCCGGAATAGCGCCAGCAATCGCCTCTTCGGTCGCCAGGTCAACAGCCGACGCGACCTCCTTGTCGATGACGTCGAGCTCAGCGGCCTCGACACCGAGTCGCAGCAGCCGGCCGCGATACAGGGTGATCGGGTCATACGCCTTCCAGGCCTCGACCTCGCTCGTCGGTCGGTACTTGCCAGGGTCCGCCCGTGAATGGCCACCGTGCCGGTAGGTCAACGCCTCGATCAGCGACGGGCCCTCGCCGCGGCGGGCATGATCCAGGGCCTTGGCAGCAGTCAGGTAGACCTCGTCGGCGTCGTTGCCGTCGATGACCACGGATTCCAACCCGTACGCTGCCGCACGATCGGCGGCAGGGTGTTCCACAGCGGTGATGTCACCGATCGCCGTGTACTCCATGTAGAGGTTGTTCTCGCAGACGAACACGATCGGAAGCTGGTAGACGGCGGCATAGTTCAGCGCCTCGTGGAAGGCGCCGATGTTGGTGGTGCCGTCGCCGAAGAAGCAGACCGCGACCTGGCCGGAGCCCCGGTACTGGGCAGACCATGCTGCACCGTTGGCGATCGTCAGATGGGCGCCGATGATCGCGTAGGAGCCCATGACCCCATGCTCGACACTCGTCAGGTGCATCGAGCCGCCCTTGCCACCCATCAGACCGTTGGCTCGCCCGAGCAACTCGGCCAACACCGGCGTCATCGGAACCCCACGGGCGAGGGTGTGAGCATGCCCGCGGTAGGTAGCGAAGGTGTAGTCGTCCGACCGCATCGCCGCACCGAAGCCCGCCGAGATCGCCTCCATGCCCAGCGACAGGTGGCTGGTGCCCTTCACCAACTGCCGCATGAACAGGTCATAGGCGCGCTTCTCGAACTGCCGCATCTCCTGAAGTGAACGGTAGATTCCGATGCGGGTCTGCAGGGGTATGTCGGCGCCGTCGTGGCGGTCCTGCTCCGTCGGAGGCAGGATCACCGCATGCTGGCCGTACTCGTGTTCGATCAGGGGAAGCTTCACAGCTGATCTCCGGTCTGGCTCTGGCGGGTGTTGATGTGCGACTGGCTGTCGCGCAAGGTCGGCAGCCACCCACCCGTGGTGTAGTAGCGCTGACCCGCTACCAGCAACTCCTCGGCGGGGAACTTGGTGATCACTTCGCAGCCGGTCTCGGTGACGACCAGCTCCTCCTCGATCCTGGCCGCCCCCCAGCCGTCGTCGGAGGGCCAGTAGGTTTCCAGTGCGAAGACCTGGCCGACCTCTAGCGTCTCGGGATTGTCGATGGAGGTCATCCGGCTGAAGATCGGCCGTTCCCAGATGCTGAGTCCCACGCCGTGCCCGTACTGCAGGGCAAACGCCGCCTCTTCGTCAGCAAAGCCGAACTCCTGAGCGGTCGGCCAGACCTGAACAATGTCTCCGGTGGTGGCGCCGGGCTTGACCAGTTCGATCGCGTTGTCCATGAGCTCGCGACAGATCTTGTAGGCCCCCTGCTGTGCCCGGGACGCGCTGCCGACGGCGAAGGTTCGGTAGTAGCAGGTCCGGTAGCCCTGGTAGCTATGGAGAATGTCGAAGAACGCGGGGTCACCCGGACGAATCAGCCGGTCCGAGAACACGTGCGGGTGGGGTGAACACCGCTCGCCCGAGATTGCGTTGACGCCCTCGACATGTTCCGAACCGAGATCGTAGAGCTTCTTGCTCACGAGTCCCACGCACTCGTTCTCGCGAACGCCCGGGCGAAGGAACTCGTAGAGGTCCTCGTACGCAGCGTCCACCATCGAGACGGCCTGGGTGAGCAGGCCGATCTCATCGGCGGTCTTGATCCGTCGCGCCTCGAGAAAGACCTGCTGCCCGTCGAGGACCGGGAACCCCAGGTTCTGCAGGGCAAAGAGGATCGGCGGCTCGATCACGTCCACGCCGATGCTCTGACCCTGCAGGCCGAAGTCAGCCATCACCCCGGCAATCTTGGCGGCAACGTCCTCGGCGCGACCAGCGGCGGGCGAGATCGCGCCGCGCAGCGTGGAGATTCCTGCCCGCGCGCCGTAGTGTGGCTCGCGCCCCGCAGCGTCATGCGGCTCGTCCAGCCACGGGTTGAAGATCTGGTGATGGCGGGCCGCCGAGCCGAAGTCCCACAGGACCGGGTCGCCGCCGCGGGGCAGCAGCGCGAAGCGGATCATCTTGTCCATCGCCCAGGTCCCGATGTGGGTCGACGTCATGTACCGGATGTTGTGGAAGTCGAACGTCAGCACCGCGCCGAGGTCGGACCGGTCCAGCTCGGTCTTCAGCCGGGCGAGTCGCTCGGTGCGCAGGCGCGGGGTGTCGAGCCGGTTCTCCCAGTCGACGCCGGTCGTGCCGAAGGTCGGGGACACCATGGGGACTTCCTCCTCGTGCAGTGGTCGTGGGCTGGGTCGGTCAGGCGTGCAGGGCGGGCGAGGCCAGCACCTTGAGCTGGTCTCCCCTGGGGTCCACGAGGACGTCGAAGCCGCGGGTCACGACCGCCTCGAGCGG
>JBBQFE010000404.1:0-3567 GCA_038321605.1 Mycobacteriales bacterium
GAGATGCTGGACGACATCCTGCTGATGAAGCGGGCGAACATCAACGCGGTCCGCACCAGCCACTACCCGCCGCACCCTCGGTTCCTGGAACTCTGTGATGAGTTCGGCCTTTGGGTGATGGATGAATGTGACCTGGAGACCCACGGCTTCTTCTTCGTGGACTGGCGCAACAACCCGTCCGACGATCCCCGCTGGCAGGACGCGATGGTCGACCGGATGCGGCGCACCGTCGAGCGGGACAAGAACCACCCGAGCATCATCATGTGGTCCCTGGGCAATGAGAGCGGCACCGGTCAGAACCTCGCTGCGATGGCGGCCTGGACGCGTGACCGGGACCCGTCGCGTCCGATCCATTACGAACACGACTGGTCCTGCCCGGACGTCGATGTCTACAGCCGCATGTACGCCACCCACGCCGAGGTCGCGCTCATCGCGACCCGCGACGAGGAGCCACTGGATGACCCGGCCCTGGACGAACATCGCCGCGGACTGCCCTTCGTGCAGTGCGAATACGCGCACGCCATGGGTAACGGCCCCGGCGGCCTGCTGGAGTATCAGCAGCTCTTCGAGTCCTCGGACCGTTGTATCGGCGGCTTCGTCTGGGAGTGGATCGACCACGGCCTGCGCCAGACAGACGCCGCCGGCCGCCAGCGCTGGGCCTACGGCGGTGACTTTGACGAGCCGCTGCACGACGGAAACTTCGTGGCGGACGGCCTGATCTTTCCCGATCGGACCCCTTCGCCTGGCCTGGCGGACTTCGCCGCGGTGATCAGCCCGGTACTGATCAGTGCGGATTCATCGGGCGGCCTGACGCTGACGAACCGCTACGACTTCGCAGACCTCAGCCAGCTGCGCTTCGATTGGACGGTCGAGGAGGGTGGCGTGCAGGTCGCAGCCGGCGTGCTGGAGACCCCGAAGCTGGCGGCACGCGGCAGCATGCGTCTCGAACTGCCGTCGCTGGTCACCGAGGACCGCCCCGCTCGGGCAGGCGTGGACCAGCCTGCCACGCAGGCGGGTCGGGTGGAGCGCTGGTTGAGCGTGCGGTGCACGCTGGCGATCGACACCGCGTGGGCACCTGCCGGCCACGTGATCTCACGCGGTCAGCTGCAACTGGCGCACACCGACCTGCGGATGGCACCGAGCGCTCCGCAACGTCCGTTCCCGAACTCTGTGCCCAGCCCGGCAGGCCCTGACCTGGCGATCGGCAACGGCGTGTTCGACGTTCGCACCGGAAGGTTACTGAGACTCGGTGACGTCGAGGTGTTGCTGTCGCCGCGGCTTGACCTGTGGCGCGCGCCGACTGACAACGACCGTGGCGCGCACGGGGATCCAGTCGAGCCAGTATGGCGAAAGCTCGGGCTGGACCGCCTTCGTCACCGAACTGTGGCAGTCGAGCGTGGTGACAACACGCTGACCGTGCACAGCACGGTCGCGGCGGCCGCGAACGACCTGCGCTTCGAGGTCGTCTACGCGTGGAGTGCGTCAGCATCTGGAGGGGTGAGCCTGCAGATCAGCCTGGACACCAAGGGTGAATTGCCCGCCCCGCTGCCACGGGTCGGGGTGCGACTGCAGCTGCCCAGGGACCTGGACCGCGTCACCTGGTTCGGGTCCGGACCGCAGGAGAGTTACCCCGACACCGGTTACGGCGCGTGGATCAGTCGTTTCAGCGCAGGGGTGGACGAGCTGCAGACGCCGTACGTCTTTCCGCAGGAGAACGGCAGCCGCGCAGACGTCCGGTGGCTGCGGTTGGCCGACGGCTCGGCTCGAGAGCTGCTGATCTCAAGCGGCACCGAGTTCTCCTTCGCCGCCCGGCGCTGGAGCACCGAGCAGTTGGACGTTGCACGGCATGATGCCGAACTGTCCGATGAAGGCAGCCTGTTCGTGAATCTCGATGCCGCGCTACAGGGCATCGGCACCGCATCATGTGGGCCCGGCGTGCTGCCGCAGTATCAGTTGCTCACCGCACCGGCCTCGTTCTCGTTCACCTTCGACGCCCTCGGCTGAGGAGTTGCTGTTACGCGGCCTTCCTGCACCGTGCGGTTCGACGATGCCAGCCCGGGTCGTCAGCGGATCAGATAGACCGCCACCGCGCTGGCGGCTACCGACAGCGCGAGCCTGACGCCGTCCACCGCCAGCAACCGGCGGTGGACGGCGGCATCGAAGCCTTCGCTCAGCCGGCTGTGCAGGGGAACCGCGCCAAACGCCGTCACCGCCAGCACCAGGCCCACCAGCAGTGCCGCGACCAGCGGTACGAGGCGTGCCGTCGCGGCTGGTGGCCTTGCCAGCAGCGCGAGTGCGGCCACGCCCCAGCTGACGAACAGCGGCCCCACTGCGACGGAGACCCGGCGCTGATGCATCCGTTCGTAGCGTGCGAAAGCGGTGTCGGGCACCTCAGTGAACTGCGGGTACACCACCAGCCGGATCGTCCACTGGAATCCGGTGTAGAGGCAGGACGAGATCAGAAAGGCCAGCGCGGTGAGGGACACAGGATCCAGTGTGCCCGGGGTGGGTCGCTCAGCGGTCGTGACGCCGCAGCCGGCCCGTTAGCCGGGGGTTGTCGTCGCTGGATTGCGCAGCCCGTGGAACGCGATCGTGGCCAACGCGGACTGCAGTTCGACGATGCCGTGGGTGCTGGTGGGTTTGAGCCACTCGGTGAGTGAGTTGACCATGCCGAACAGCAGCCGTGCGGTCACGATGGGATCTAGGTCCGGACGAAGGTCGCCGTCCTCGATCGCCCTGGCGACCAGGTCGGACACCAACCGGTCGATCCGCCGCCGTCGGGTCAGGGCCTGCCGCTCCACCTCGCTGTTTCCGTGCACCCGCAGCAGCAGGGTCACGTAGGGCAGGCGATCCACCAGCACCGCCACGCTGTGCCGCAGCAGTTGCTCGAGCCTATCCACGGCCGGGGCCCGGCTCGTTCGCGCCTCGTCGGCAGCTGCTTCCAGACCCGCCAGGGCGTGATCGAGCGCCAGGCCGAGCAGGGCGTCCTTGCTTGCCACATGGTGATAGATCGCGGACTTGCTGACACCCAGTCGTTGCGCGAGATCCTCCATGCTGGTGCCGTCGAAACCACGCTCAATGAACACCTCCACCGATGCGGCGAGCACCGTGGAAACGTCATGACCCGGCCGACCCCGTTTGCGGGCGGACGGTGCGCTCATCGGGTCTCCTCGCGGCCGCCAGGGCAGTGGCTCAACTCAGCAATCTACGTTAGCCTCTTTACAGAACGATCGGTCAGGAATTCGATGCGACCGGTCAGGAATCAGACGAGATCGGTCGGAAACAGGACAGGAGCGGCCACATGGTGCTGCGCAGTTACGTCAGTGGCGGTTGGGTGCAGCCGTCCGAGGCGGGGATACCGCTCTTCGACGCAGTCAGCGGTGAGCAGATCACGACGGTCTCGTCCGCAGGCATCGACATGCGCGGGGCGCTGGATTACGGCCGCAGCGTCGGCGGCCCAGCCCTGCGGGAGCTGACCTTTCACCAGCGGGCTGCAATCCTCAAGTCCCTCGGCCTGTTCCTGCGTGAGCACCGTCCCGAGCTCTACGCCTTGTCGGCCCGCACCGG